>JBBSNV010000037.1:0-9655 GCA_038260375.1 Reyranellales bacterium | reverse complement strand
TCGGCGATCTGCCGCGCGCGGGTTTCGTTCTCGACCACGACGAAATCGTCGCCGGCCGACGGCGTGCCCTGCAGGCCGATCACTTCGACCGGCATGGCCGGGCCCGCGCTGGTCAAGGTGTGGCCGTGATCGTCCAACATGCGGCGCACACGGCCCCATTCGTTGCCGGCCACGAGGATGTCACCCGGCTTTAAGGTGCCGCGCAGCACCAGCATGGTGGCGACTGGGCCGCGGCCTTGTTCCAGCCGCGCCTCGACCACGGTGCCGCTGGCGGCACGCGCCGGGTTGGCTTTCAGCTCCAGCACTTCGGACTGCAGCAAAATGCCTTCCTCGAGCTTGTCGAGATTGGTCTTCATCTTGGCCGAGACTTCGACCGCCAGCACGTCGCCGCCGAATTCTTCGACCTGCACTTCGTGCTGCAGCAGTTCCTGGCGCACCCGCGCTGAGTCCGCGGCGGGCTTGTCGATCTTGTTGATCGCCACGATCAGCGGCACCTTGGCTGCCTTCGCGTGATGAATGGCCTCGATGGTTTGCGGCATGATGCCGTCGTCGGCCGCCACCACCAGCACCACGATGTCGGTCACCTTGGCACCGCGCGCGCGCATGGCGGTGAACGCTTCGTGGCCCGGCGTGTCGAGGAAGGTGATCTTGGCGCCAGAGGGCAAGGTGACCTGATAGGCGCCGATATGCTGGGTGATGCCGCCGGCTTCCTTGGCCACCACGTCGGTCTCGCGCAAAGCGTCGAGCAGCGAGGTTTTGCCGTGATCGACGTGACCCATCACGGTCACAACCGGCGGGCGCGGCAGCATCTGCTCGGGCGTGTCTTCGACGCCTTCCATGCCGATTTCGATATCGGCCTCGGTGACGCGCTTGAAGGTATGGCCGAACTCCGAAACGATCAGTTCCGCAGTGTCGGCGTCGATCGGCTGGTTGATGGTCGCCATCACGCCCATCTTCATCAGCGACTTGATCACGTCGGCGCCGCGCACCGCCATGCGGCTGGCCAATTCCTGCACCGTGATGGTTTCGGGAATGGTCACTTCGCGAACGATCTTGCCGTCATCGTCGTCTTCCAAGCCCAGTTCGCGCTTGCGTTGACGCTCGTTGGCGCGGCGCATCGCTGCAACCGAACGCACCTTCACATCGTCGTCGCCGGCCAGAGCGCGCTGCACGTCGATCTTGCCGCCGCCAGCGCGGCGTCGCGGCGCATCGCGGCGCGGCTGCAACACCGGCCGCTTGGGCGCCGGTACGCCAAAGCGCTTGGGCTCGGGCGCTTCCGGCTCGAGCAATTCCGCCGCACGGCGCGCGGCCACACTGGCTGGCGGGGCGTTGGCGATGCGCTTCTGTACCTGCTCTTCGGCTTTTTTCTTGGCGTCGACTTCGGATTTTTTGCGCGCCTCTTCTTCGGCGGTGCGCTTCTCGCGTTCTTCGCGTTCGGCCTGATGCTTCTTCTCGTCGACTGCGCGCTTTTCGGCATCGACCACGGCGCGTTGGCGCGCGACGACGGCATCCTTGCGGGCGTCTTCCAGCGCGCGCAGGCGCGATTGCTTTTCCTCGTCGGTCAGCGCACGCAGCGCAATGCCTTGGCGGCCATCGCGGCGATCGAGCGTTGGTCGCGGCGCTTCGACCGGCTTGGCGGCAGGGGCAGTAGCGGCGCCAGTGCGCGGAGGGACGATGCCCAATGTGCGCGCGGGCTTGGCGGCGGCGGCAGGCGACGCTGCGGCCGGAGCCACCGTGGCGGGTGCGGCGGTGGCGGTGCCGCCGGTGGGGGTCAGCCGTTTCTTGGGCTTGACCTCGACCGTTACGGCCTTGGTGCGGCCATGCGAAAATTTCTGGCGCACCAGGCTGGCATCGGCAGCTTTCGGCTTGAGCTCGAGCTTAGCGGCGCCCCCACCCAGGGACAGCGGCTTGCTCGGCTTGGCTTCTTTTTTATCGCTCATATTCACACAACCTCAATTGGCATCCTGCGGCGTGGCGGGTGCGACGCGCAACCCTGCCAGACGCTGCGCTTCGATCATCAATCTTTCGGCCAGACGGCCTTGGTGCACGGCAACGAACACCGCCTGGTCGCGGCCGAAGGCGGAACCCTGCTCCACTGCATCGAACGCAGCCACGACCGGCGCGCCGGCAGCCAGGCCGCCGACTTTATTCTTGGCGTCGCGGCCGGCATCGCGCGCCAGCAACATCAACCCGACCTTCGCGTGCTTGACCCGCTCGAAACCGGCCACCGCCTGGCCGGCACGCCGCGCCAAGCTCAGCGTTTCCATCGCCCGTTGCAGCACCAGTCGCTCGAGCAAGGTCGGCAGCTCGGCCGGCACGCTCACGGCGCGCTTGGCGGCGCGGGCGAAGGCGTTGCGCGCCACCGCCTGCTCGACCAGCGCGCGCTCGGCGCTCAGCCACATGCCGCGACCCGGCAGGCGACGGCCCAGATCCGGCGTCACAATGCCGTCGGGCGCGATCACGAAACGGATCATGCGTTCCGGCGGCTGCGATTGGCCCGTGACGATGCAACGGCGCAAGGCTCCCGCCTCGCCGTCCGGCACCGCTTCTGGGCTATCGACCATCGCCACCTGCACCGTCATGCGCTCCGTTGCTACTCGCTTGCCTTTTCGCCGCCCTGTTCGCCGCCCTGTTCGCCATTGGCCGTTTCAGCCGCTTCGGTCTCTTCTTCCTCATCGGGGAACCATCCGGCGCGACGGCGCGCGCCCATGATGATGGCGTTGGCGTCTTCTTCGCTCATGCCGTGCTGGGGCAGATATTCACGCAGCTCGTCGCTGGCCAAATCGGCCAGATCTTCGAGCGACTTCACACCCTTTTCGCCCAACAGCACCACTGCCTGCTTGTCCAAGCCCTCGGTGTTGGCCACGTCGTCGCTGACGCCCAATTCCTGGCGCCGCGCTTCGAGCTGCGCATCGCGCTCCTCGATGAAGGTCTGGGCGCGGCGCTGCAATTCGCCGGCCACCTCCTCGTCGAACCCTTCGATCGAGGTCAATTCTTCCAGTGCCACCATCGCCACGTCCTCGACCGAGGTAAAACCCTCCGCCACCAGCAAATGGGCGATCACGTCGTCGACGTCGAGCGCGGTCCTGAACTCTTCGGTGCGCGTGGCGGTTTCCTGTTGGCGGCGTTCGGTCTCTTCCGCCTCGGTCATGATGTCGATGTCCCAGCCGGTCAGCTGCGACGCCAAGCGCACGTTCTGGCCGCGCCGGCCGATCGCCAGCGACAGCTGCTCGTCGGGCACCACCACTTCGATGCGCCCGCCCTCTTCGTCGAGCACCACTTTGGCGACTTCGGCCGGGGCCAAAGCGTTGACCACGAAATTGGCCGCGTCTTGCGACCAGGGAATGATGTCGATCTTCTCGCCCTGCAATTCGCCGACCACGGCCTGCACGCGCGAACCGCGCATGCCGACGCAGGCGCCCACGGGATCGATACTGCTGTCATGCGACAGCACGGCGATCTTGGCGCGGCTGCCCGGATCGCGCGCCACCGCTTTGATCTCGATAATGCCGTCGTATATTTCCGGCACTTCCTGGGCGAACAATTTCGCCATGAACTGCGGATGGGTGCGCGACAGGAAGATTTGCGGGCCGCGCTGCTCTTCACGCACGTCGTAGATATAGGCGCGCACGCGATCGGACGGACGGAACACTTCGCGCGGGATCATCTCGTCGCGGCGGATGATGGCTTCGCCACGGCCGGCCAGGTCGATGATGATGTTGCCGAAATCCACGCGCTTGACGGCGCCGGACACGATCTCGCCGATGCGAGTCTTGAATTCCTCGTACTGGCGCTGACGCTCGGCTTCGCGCATGCGCTGGGTGATCACTTGTTTGGCGGTCTGCGCGGCGATGCGGCCGAAATCGATCGGCGGCAGCGGATCGGTGATGAAATCGCCCAGCTGCGCGTCGGGGTTGCGCCGTTGCGCTTCCTTCAGGGCGATCTGGGTCGATTCGCTCTCGACCGTGTCGACCACTTCCTGGAAGCGCAGCAGGCGGATCTCGCCGCTCTTGCGGTCGATCTCGGCGCGAATGTCGTGTTCCAAGCCGTATTTGCTGCGACCGGCTTTTTCGATCGCGGTTTCCATCGCCTGCAGCACCTGCTCGCGGTCGATGCTCTTTTCGCGCGCGACCGCATCGGCCACTTGCAGCATTTCCATACGCGGCATCTCTGCCGCCACAGCCATCTTCGCCATGATTAAGCTCCAGCCTTTTGCAAGGTCATCTGATCCACCTGTTCCTGCTGTTGGCGCGCGTAATGGGTACGCAGCAATTCGTCGGTCAGCACCAGCTTGGCGCGGCGCACGGCGCTCAGCGGCACTGCCACTTCGGCACCCTCGTCCAGCTGCAGCCGCACTTGGGCGTCGCGCACACCCAGCAGCTTGCCTTGGAAGCGTTTGCGCCCGTCGACCAGCTCGGTGGTTTCCACCTTGGCCACTTCGCCCACGAAGCGCTCGAAATCGGCCGGCTTGACCAGCGGCCGGTCGATGCCGGGCGAGCTGATCTCCAGCCGATAGGCGCCGGCGATCGGGTCTTGCACGTCCAGCAGCGCCGATACCGCGCGGCTGATCTCGGCGCAGCCCTCGACGGTCATGGCGCGCTCGTCCTGGCGTTCGACCATGACCTGCAATACGGGATTGTTGCCACCGGAAAGCGCAACGCGAACAAGGGTGTAGCCCATGGCAACGACAGTCGGTTCGATCGCTTTTTCGATCGCGCCGAGCGAGATTGGGCCCGAAGTCTGGCCTGCAGTTTGGCTGAGGTTGCCGGAAGGCCGGCCGTCTCGTTGCATGGTCGTTTGTTGCCTTTAGCGATGCCCCAAAAGCGAAGGGTGGGCCTTTGGCCCACCCTTTGTTTTTGAGGCCCGGTTAACCGAACCCTATGTTGGCCCTGCATTTAGGCCATGCCGGGCTTTCCTGCAAGAAGATTCTACCCAGGCCAGCGCGGAAAATGGCGAAAAACCGCGGCTCTAGCCGTTGGCGCGGGGCACGCGTACCAGCCGTAGATAGGCCGGCTGGCGGCCGGCGGTGAGCGCTTTTTGCTCGTAGCGGGTCGGCGGCCAGTCTTCGGGGCGGCTGCGCCAATCGCCCGGCCGCTCGGCCAGCCACGCGAACGCCGGATGCCTGGTGGCGTGTTCGACCATCCAGGGCAGGTAGGAGGCATCGTCGGTCGCCAGGCGCAATTCGGCGCCGTCTTTCAGCGCGGCCGCCAATAGATCCAAGGTCGGCGTCGCCACCAGCCGGCGCTTGTGATGACGCGATTTAGGCCAGGGATCGGGAAACAGGATAAAAGCGCGGCCGATCGATTGAGGCGGCAGGGCGCGTAGCAACAGCCGCGCGTCATCCTCTAGGAAGCGAATGTTGCTTAGTTGCTCGCGCACCGCGGCCCCCAAGCCGCGCGCCAAGCCATTGATGAACGGCTCGCAGCCGATCAAACCGATCTCCGGATTCTGTTGCGCCTGCCAGATCAGGTGCTCGCCGGCGCCGAAGCCGATCTCCAGCCAGATGTCTTTCTTATCTGGGAAAATTTCGCGCGGATCGAAACGATCGCCTTCTTGCGGCGTGGCGATCGACAGGCGCGGCAGCGCGTCTTGCAACAACTCTTGTTGGCCCGGCCGCAGCTTCTTGCCTTTGCGCCGGCCGTAGAGCGTGCGCTGCCGCGTCGGTGTGAAATCGGACATCGAACGATTTGCTACATCACCAGTTCGATCAGCCGCGGGCCCCGCTGTTTCATTGCCGCGGCGAACTGGGTGCTGAACTGGTCCATATCGGTGGCGCGGGTGGCTTCGACACCCAGCCCCTTGGCCAGCGCCAGCCAATCGGGATCGGGCCGGTCGAGGGTCAGCATGTCCATCGCCTTGCGGCCGGGATTGCCGGCGCCGACTTGCGCCAACTCGCCCTTCAAGATCGCGTAGGAGCGGTTGGCAAAGATCACCACCGTCACGTCGAGCTTCTCGCGCGCCATGGTCCACAAGGATTGCGGCGTGTAGAGCGCGCTGCCGTCGCCGGTCAGGCAGACGATCTTGCGATGGGGTGCGGCGATGGCAGCGCCGGTCGCTACCGGCGTCGAGAAGCCGATCGATCCCCCCATATTGCTGATCCAATCATGCGGCGGCGCGCCGGCGGTCAGTGGCGCAAAGCCGCGGCCCGAGGTGACCGATTCGTCGATCACCACCGCGCCTTCGGGCAGATAGGCGCCGACCGCGGCGCCTATTTTTTCCAAGGTGATGGCCCCGGTCGGTGCGGCCGGGACGTTAAGCTGCTGCACATTGGCTTGGGCATTGCGCGCGCCCAGCGCGTCGACCAAGCGCTCGAGCGCGTCGATCAGATCTTCTTCCAGTCTGGCCAAGGTGCGGATGTCGCAACCCGGTGGCGTCAGGATGCTGGGCTTGTCGGGATAGGCGAAGAACGCGATCGGTTCGCGCGCACCGCACAGCACCAGATGCTTCACGTCCTGCAGCACGTTGAGTGCGGCATCGACCGGATAGGGCAAGCGGAAGATCGGCACCCGGCCGGCGCCGCGTTCCATGCGCACGTTGGACCATTGCGCCAGGATGCGGCAGCCGGTGGCGGCAGCAATCTTGCCGGCCAGCAGCAAGCCATGCTCGCGTAAGGCGATGCCGGTCAACATCAGCATGGCGTCCTTGCCGCCCTTGCGCAGCGCATCGGCGGCCGCCGCCACCGCCTTGTCGTCGATCTTGGCCGGCGCTGCGATCTCAGGCAGCGGGGCGATGCCCGAGCCTTCGTTCCACGCCGTGTCGGCGGGCAGAATCAAAGTCGCGATCTGGCCCGGCGAGGTACGCGCCGCAGCAATGGCGGCGGCGCCATCGGCGGCGACAGCTTTGGCATCGCGCGAAGTCTTGACCCAGTGCGATACCGGGCGGGCGATGCCTTCGATGTCGGCGGCCAACGGCGGATCGTAAGGGAGGTGATAGGTAGCGTGCTCGCCCACGATGTTGACGATTGGCACGGCAGCCTTCTTGGCGTTGTGCAAATTGGCCAGCGCATTGCCCAGGCCCGGCCCCAGATGCAGCAAGGTGGCGGCGGGCTTGTCGGCCATGCGGGCATAGCCGTCGGCAGCGCCACTGACCACGCCCTCGAACAGCGCCAGCACGCAACGCATGCCCTCGACCCGGTCCAGGGCGGCGACGAAATGCATTTCCGAAGTGCCGGGATTGGCGAAGCAGACCTCGACCCCGCCCGCCACCAAGGTCCGCACCAGACTTTCCGCACCGTTCATGCTGCCTCCTGAATATCCATTGCGCCCGAGACTACGCTGCCCCGCGCAACTTAGGCCAGCGTCCGAAATCCCTTCATGACAGACGCGGGAGCGCCGCGTAGCATCGCGCGTAAAGGAAGCTGTCCGCTCGGGACGGCAAAGGTTGCAGCCACGCTTCCATGACCATTGGCATCATCTGGACTTACGGCCTGATTATCGGCGCCATCCTGCTGCCGATTATTGTGCTGCCCGACATCTTGCGCACGCGTCGTTCGCCCGGCGCCACCATGGCTTGGTCGCTGGGCGTGGTGCTGCTGCCGTTCCTGGCGGTGCCGCTTTATTTCCTGCTGGCCGGCCGCACCTTGCCCAAGCACCTGCAACGAAGAAAGCAGCGGCTGGACCTGCCGCGCGACGCCACCGTGCCGGAAGATCAGACCAACGACATTGACGTGCTGCTGCGCCGCTTGGGCCTGCCGGGCGCCACCAACGGCAATAGCATCGTCTGGCAGAGCGATGGCTGTTCGTCCTACACCGCATTGCTCGATGTGATCGACAACGCCAAGCGCAGCATCTCGGTATGCGTCTATATCTTTGAGGCCGATGAAATCGGCCAGCAAGTGCTCGATCGCCTGGAGAAGCGCGCCAGGGAAGGCTTGGAAGTCTGTCTGCTGGTCGATGGCGTGGGCTCGATCGATCTATCGGAATCCAAGCTCAATCCATTGCGCGATGCCGGCGGCAAGGTGGCGACGTTCAACCGCTTGATCTTCGGCGCGCCGCGCGGCCTAGCCAATCTGCGCAATCATCGCAAATCGGTGATCGCCGATTCACGCCGCGTTTGGAGCGGCGGGCGCAACATCAGCGGCGACTATCTCGGCGCCGATCCCGACAACAACAATTGCTGGACCGATCTAACTTTCGTGCTCGAGGGGCCCGCGGCGCGTATCTACGAACAAATCTTTGCCTCGGACTGGGCTTTCGCCAGCGGTGAAGTGCTTAAACGCGACCGCACGCCGATCGCCGCCATTGCCAATGGCGATTGCGTGGCTCAGGTGGTGCCGAGCGGCCCCGACGTGCCCAACGACGCTTTGTTCTCGGTGCTGCTGACCGCCAGTTACGCGGCGCACAAGCGCATCTGGATCGTCACGCCCTATTTCGTGCCCGACGATTCGCTGCAAAAGGCCTGGGTGTTGGCGGCCAAGCTTGGCGTCGACGTGCGCTTCGTGGTGCCCGATAAATCCGATTCCAAATTGGTCGATATGGCGCGCATGGATTACCTGCGCGAGCTGCAGCGCGCCGGCGCCAAGATCCTGCGCTATCGCGGCGCCACCCTGCACATGAAGGCCTTCGTGTTCGACGACACGGTGGCGGCGGTGGGCTCGGCCAATATGGATATCCGCAGCCTGTTCCTGAATTTCGAGGCCATGACCTTCGTTTACAGCGAGCACGCCGTGGGCACTGTGGCCTCGGTGATCGAAGGCTTGTTCGGCAAGAGCAGCGAAGGCGTGCGGCCGATCGGCCGCTATCGCGGCATGTTGTCGGGCGCGGCACGCTTGCTGGCGCCGCTGCTCTGAAGTTTATAAATTCGCGCCGAGCTTTCTAAGCATTTTACGAGTGTCAGCGACGGTCATATCGTAAATCCTTTCGGAGACTGACCACCGGCAACCAAAAGCCGATTTATAATCTTTAAGGCAATATCCGTCAGTTCTCGCAAAGAATCGGACTTAATTGCAGCTCTCTTGAACACGGCGGCGTAGTCATCAACGGCGTTTCTATGAGCAAAAAGATTGTCGCGAAGAATTTTTGCTGATTGCGCGGCCGATTTTGCCTGATCAAATAGCTGATCAATCCCCAATCGAATATTGATATCGAGTCCTTGCTGCGCAAATTTCTCTATAAGCTGTTTAAGGCTGATAATGTCCGTTCGTTTAATATCGAACAGATTCGTAATGTGAACGATCATCGAAATGAAATTGGCATGCGAATCGAATCGGAAAAATTCCGAATAATCATTGAGGGTTTCTATAATTATAGGGCGGGTATCGCTATTCTCATAAGTCCACCAAATATCGAAGAATATTCGCGCGCGAATAGCGAGTTGAGCGGCAGTCTCTAACTGCTGCTCAACTGGCAATTCAATTCTTGGTGCTTTTGCGCCCATCCAATTGAAAAGCCGAGATCAGGCGCCGAAGGCCGACTTCAAGTCCTTGACCAGATCGGGTTTCTCCCACGAGAAGCCGCCGTCCTTGTCCGGCGTGCGGCCGAAATGGCCGTAAGCCGAGGTGCGTGCGTAGATCGGGCGGTTGAGCTTCAGATGCTCGCGAATGCCGCGCGGCGTCAGGTCGATCAGCTGCTGCAGCACTTTGGACAGCTTGCCTTCGTCGCCCTTGCCGGTGTCGTGCGTGTTGACATAGACCGACAGCGGATGCGACACGCCGATG
>JBBSNV010000036.1:0-9837 GCA_038260375.1 Reyranellales bacterium | reverse complement strand
CTCGAGCCGTCGATCACCGAATCGGTGCCGCCCTGCAGGGTCAGGCCAAGCCGGATGGTGATGGCTTCAGTCCAGGTCGTGCTCGCCGCCAGATGCACCGTGCCATTGAGGGCAACGATATCGATGCCGTCCTGAATCGAGGCCGAATTGTTGGTGACGTAGACGTCGTGCGTTGTGCCGCTCGAAGCGACGCTGGACAGGATGTTGCTCGACAGGGTGACGGTGCCGGCGTTGAACACCACGTGGCCGCCGCTGCCATCGATCATGACGCCGCTCTGGATATCGATGATGCCGTTGGCGGTATTGCCGCCGCCGGCGTCGTTGGCGACCAGCCCCAATACATTGCCCGAGATCCAGGTCACGTTGGCGCCGGTGACGAAGGTCAGGCGCCCGTTGCCGGCGCCGGTGCCACTGAAGCTTTGCACCGTGACGTTGTTGGTCACGAGTTCGCCTGACAGCGTACCGTCGTTCAAGTTGTTGGCAGAATTGGCCGCGGTCGAAACCGTCAAGGTTCTGGGATCGAGTAGCAAGGTGCCAGTCAGGCCATGATCGGCCGTGGAATCGACATGACCGGCGAACACCAGCTCACCTTTGCCCGAGACCTCGACGTACCCGCCGTCGCCCGAGACCACACCGCCGCGCGCCGAGATGTTGCCGGCGAACGACGTGGTGTCGTCGGACCATACCACGACCTGACCGCCATTGCCGGCGTTGACGGCATTGGCGTTGATCTGCGCGCCCGACACGACGGTGGTTTTCGTGGCGGTTGGCGTCGTGCCTTTGCCCTGGAAGTCGCCGCCGATCTTGATCTTGCCGCCGCCGGCATCGCCCGACGCGTCGAGCTTGGCGGTGCCGCCGATCATCACGGTGTCCTTGCCGGTGACCGTGATCTTGCCGCCCTTGGTGCCGGCATTCTTGCCCGACGCGTCCAAGGTGCCGGTGACCTTCACGTCGCCCGCGCTGCCGCCGTCCAGCACGATGTCGCCGTTCTTGTCGACATAAGCCGATTGCGCCTGCACCACGCCGCTCATGTTGACGGCGTTATCGACGATGCGGGTGGCTTGGCGCGCGGTGAGCTGCACCTGGCCGCCATCGGCGATGATGCGGCCGGAATTGTCGATCAGCGAATCGACCGGCTTGCCGTCCGGCCCGATCGGCCTTTGATCGACCGCGCCGTCGGTAGCGATCGATACCAGCTTGTCGCCGTACAGATCGATGGTGAAGCGTTGGCCCGCGGCCAGCGACACGGTGCCCAGCCGCGCCGTGATAGTGCCGGCATTGGAAACGCCTGGCGCCACGAACGCCACAAGGCCGGCATCCTTGACCGTGATGTCGCCGAAATTGGCGATGACGGCTTGCGGATTGCCCGCCTGATCGAACTTCATAGTGCCGTTCATGAAGTTCTGGTCGGTGATGTTGGCGGTGGTGGCGATCAGCCCGTTGACGTCGACCCGGCTACCGGCGCCGAAGATCACGCCGTTGGAATTGATCACCGCGACATTGCCGTTGGCGGTGAGGTGACCCAGGATCTGCGATGGCGCTACGCTGTTGCTGACGCGGTTGAGAGTCCAGGCGCCGGCGTTCGGCTGATAGAAATTGACCGAGGCATTCGACCCGACGTCGAAGCTGTTCCAGTTGATGACCGCGCGGTTGGTGGACTGGTTGATGTTCAGCGTGTTGGGGTTGGCTTGATTGATCGTGGCCGAACCCGCCACCACTTGGCCGCCGCTGGGCAAAGTGTTGGGCCCCACTTGGGCCCAAGCGCTGCCCGCGCCCAGAGCCAAGCCCGCCAGCACACTGCCCAGACCCGTGCTGCCCAGCAACAAGCCTCGGTTCCAACGCCGGCGCATTTGGTTGCGCGATTCGAAGCGCCGAGAGGATGCGGTCGCGCGACGATTGCGCTTGAGACGGGCCATCTTTAATTCTCCACAGAACGACACAACACGCGTGTTGGGCAGCAACACGCGTGGCGATTTTGAACCGATGAAGAGGAAGGCGATAAGTGGGAGGGGAGTCGCGCGACAAGGGTCGATGCACGCAGATATGCATCGACCGCCATTTTCGCGATAGCGCTAGCCCCCATTACTCCCCGTGCTGCGGCCGGTCGTTGGTTATCGATTGCGGCCGCATCCCCTTTAAATAGCTACTAAATAGCTAATTAAAATGTCGCCCATCGCGACCCGACCTGTCAATAACGCCGGGGACAGGTTTTCCCCAGGGCAAAATAGAATTCATCTATATTTTTCAAATAGATGACACTTCCGGGTTGTCTCCATACAAGCCGCTGCTGCTTCTGCTTGTACCAATTACCCCCCTAAAACTCGGGCTTAGCCGGATTTTGCCTATTTTTTCGCCGTTATCGCCGCCGTTTGCGCCGTTTGGCGAATCGCACTCAAAGTCGTGCGCGGATTGATGGCCTCGGGATCGAGCCGGATCTCGATCACTGCCGGTGTCGTGGCGCGCCGCGCCCGGTCGAACGCGGCGGCGAAATCCTCCGTCCGCTCGACCTTCCATCCCACCGCGCCATAAGACTTGGCCCAAGCGACGAAATCGGGATTGCGCAGCTCGGTACCCGACACGCGCGCCGGATACTCGCGCTCCTGATGCATGCGGATGGTGCCGTACATGCCGTTATTGACCACGATCAAAATAATTTTGGCGTCGTGCTGACAGGCGGTGCCGAATTCCTGCATCGTCATCTGCAGGCAGCCATCGCCGGCAAAGGCGATCACCATACGCTCGGGGTGCACCAGCTTGGCTGCTACCGCCGCCGGCAAGCCATAGCCCATCGAACCTGAAGTCGGCGCCAATTGCGTGCGAAAGCGGCGATGGCGATAGAAGCGATGCACCCAGGTGGCATAGTTGCCGGCGCCATTGGTCAGGATGGCGTCTTCCGGCAGGTGATCGCGCAGCCAGGCGATCACCTGGGCCATCTGCACCGGACCCGGATTTTGCGTCGGCTTGGTCCAGTCGAGATAGTCCTGCCGCGCTGCTTGGCGCAAGGCGGACCATGGCTTTGCCGCTGGCGGCGGCAGCTTGGCCAGCGCCCCAGCCGCACCGCGCATCGAGGCCACGATGCCCAACGCGGGCTGATAGACGCGGCCCAACTCGTCCGCGCCGGCATAAATATGCACCAGCTTCTGCTTCGGCGTCGGAATATCGACCAGGCTGTAGCCGCTGGTGGTCATTTCGCCCAAGCGCGCACCCAGCACCAACAGCAGATCGGCGTCACGCACGCGTTGCGCCAATTTGGGATTGATGCCGATGGCAACGTCGCCCACATAGTTGTCGTGATTGTTGTCGAACAGATCCTGGCAGCGAAACGAATTGCCGATCGGCAAATCAAAGTTTTCAACGAATAGCCGAAGATCGGCGCAGGCTTCTATGCTCCAGCCGCTGCCGCCGACGATTACCAAGGGCTGCTTGCTTTGCTCCAACATGTCGCGCAGCGCCGCCAGCGCATCTTCGCCGGGCGCCGACTGCACCTGCTGATACGGCTCGGCATCGGCCACTTCAGCGAACGAGGTCAGCATGTCCTCGGGCAGCGCCAGCACCACCGGTCCCGGTCGGCCTGACATCGCCGTGTAAAAAGCGCGGCTGATGAACTCGGGGATGCGCGCGGCATCGTCGATTTCAGCCACCCATTTGGCCATCTGACCGTACATGCGGCGATAGTCGATTTCCTGAAAACCCTCGCGTTCGGTGGCGTCGCGCGCCACCTGGCCAATCAATAGGATCAGCGGCGTGGAATCCTGGAAGGCCACATGCACGCCGGCGCTGGCATTGGTGGCGCCCGGCCCGCGCGTGACCATGCAGATGCCGGGCCGGCCGGTGAGCTTGCCATAGGCATCGGCCATCATCGCCGCCCCACCTTCTTGGCGGCAAATCACGTAGCGGATCGAATTGGCGTCGTGCAGTGCGTCGAGCACGGCCAGATAGCTTTCGCCCGGCACGCCGAACGCCATGTCGACGCCGTGGATGCGCAGCTGATCGACCAAGATCTGACCGCCGGTGCGCGCTTTGAGCGCCGAAGAATTCATGTTCGCCTCGTCAATGTTCGAACCTTACTTCAAGCCCAGTATCGCCAACAACAAGCACGGGCTGAAGGCGATCCTAGGGTTGCCATGGCGCGCCAATCGCGCGAACGGATTTTCAATCGCTTGCTTAGGAAATGCGCCGCCAGCGGCACCACGAAGGAATAACCCGCCGCCAGCCAATAGACCCAAATCGCGTGCCGGACGAAGTGAAAAACGCCGTGAAATCCCCACCCTGCGGTCAGGCCGACACCAACGGTGTCGGCCGCCCCCCAGCACCAAATCCAGTCCCGAATTATGCCCCAGCATCGGGGCCGGCCTCGATGAACCCTTGATCGCTTCCTGCGTTCTTATGGGTGGGCTGCTGCGATAAACCCCTTCCCACCATGATCCGCAATCGGCCCGGCAACGAACAAAGACCAGTCAATCTTGAATTCATGATGTCCCGCAGCCTTCCTCTTCGTCGCGACTGGCCAGCGCTGGGTTTGATCCTGGCGGCGGTGGCGCTCGTGCTGGTGCTCGGCAATCGCGCCACTCTATCGGAAATCCCCACCTGGTACGCCAGCCTTACCAAGCCGTCCTGGACGCCGCCCAATTGGCTGTTCGGCCCGGTCTGGACTGCGCTCTACGCGATGATGGCCGCTGCCGCATGGCTGGTGTGGCGCCGCCGTCGCATGGTCGAGGTGCGGCCGGCAATGACCGCTTGGGCGCTGCAACTCGCGCTCAACCTCGCCTGGTCGCTGCTGTTCTTCGGCCAGCACGCCGTCCTGCTGGGCTTGATCGATATTGCCGCGTTGTGGCTGGCGATTGTGGCGACGATCGTTCTGTTCTGGCCGATCCGCCCCTTGGCGGGCGCGCTGTTGCTGCCCTATCTGGCTTGGGTGAGTTACGCCTTAAGCCTCAATGTCGGCATCCTGACGCTGAACTGAAATTCAATCGCCGTAGAAAATATGGCCGCCGATCGTGACCAATGGCCGCTTGATTTTCATCCAGCTCGGATACTCCTTCAAGCCATGAAAATACAGCGCCCTGGCAAAGCGCGCATCGAGATTGCGGCCATCGGCGACGTCGGCGGCGATGCGTTGCGCTTGGTCCCAGCGCGCCGCCTGGGTGATCGGCACGTTGCGCGGAAAGTAGAAGCCATCGGCGATCACGCCGCACGGCGAATCGGCAAAGCGCCGATCCTTCACTCGATTCATGATGACTTGCGCCACGCCGATTTGGCCGACCAGCGGCTCGCCACCGGCCTCGAAATAAACCGCGCGAGCGATGCAATCGAGTTCGTACTCGCCCCACGAGCCGACATGCTCCACGGCGCGCGCGGCGAGCGGCGCCGCGATCAGTGCGACAATGCACACGAAACGAAAAAATCCAATCATGGCAGTGATGATACGTTGCGGGTAGGCGACGGCAAGTCGTCAAATCGACAATCTAAGCTGATCGGTCTCGTCATCGGCTTCGATTTGTGCTTCACGTTCCAACGAAGACAGCGACACACCCAACAAGCGAATCCCTTTATCGATGGGAAACACGCCACCTAGCAACGCAAAACCGATCGCTTCGATCTCGCCCACGCGCGCCACCGGAATCGGCACGGTGCGGCTGCGCGTGATGATCTGGAAGTCGGTGTATTTGACCTTCAACGTCACCGTGCGGCCGGCGGCATTGGCTTGGCCGCAATAGCGCGCCAGCTTGTCGATGATCGGTCGCAGCTTGTCTTTCGCTTCCTCGAAGCTGTGCACGTCGAAGAAGAAAGTATTCTCGGCGCCGACCGATTTGCGGATGCGATCGGGCCGCACCTGGCGCTCGTCGACGCCGCGCGCGATGCCGTAAAAATAACTGCCCGATTTGCCGAAATGCTGCTGCAAGAACGCGAGTGTCTGGTTCCTTAGATCGAGCCCGGTGCGGATGCCCAGCCGGTTCATCTTGGCCGCGGTGGCCGGCCCGACACCATGGAAACGCTGGACTTCCAGGGTTTCGACAAAGGCTGGACCCATTGCCGGCCTGATCACGAACAGCCCATCGGGCTTGCGGTGATCGGACGCGAGCTTGGCCAGGAATTTGTTGTAGGACACGCCGGCCGAAGCCGTCACGCCGGTCTCGGCCTTGATGCGGGCCCGAATCTCCTCGGCGATGGCGGTGGCGGTCAAGTCCACCGCGTCGCTGACATCGAGATAGGCTTCGTCGAGCGATAGCGGCTCGACCAACTCGGTGTAGCTCCTGAAAATCGCGCGGATCTGGTTGGACACCGCCTTATAGACCTCGAAGCGCGGCTTGACGAAAATCAGCTGCGGGCAGCGGCGCTGAGCGGTGACGGAGGGCATGGCCGAGCGCACGCCGAACTTGCGCGCCTCGTAACTGGCCGCCGCCACCACGCCGCGCTGGGTCGAGCCGCCCACCGCGACCGGCTGGCCGCGCAGCGCGGGATCGTCGCGCTGCTCGATCGACGCATAGAACGCGTCCATGTCGACGTGAATGATCTTGCGCTGCTGCATGGTTCGGTCGTTTGCCTGGAAACCGCATTGTGGAGCGATCTGGCCGGCAATCAAGCGGCAGCAATACCTTGGACAACCGTCGTTTGCATCTTGCAAGCGGCAACAGCCGGCGTTCTATAATGGCCGCCCGGCCCATAGGAGACGGCGATGGTGGCTCCCAGCAAATTCGCGCATGTGGTTTACAATACGCATCGCTACGAGCAGATGATCGACTGGTATTTGCGCGTGTTCGAGGCGCGGGTGCAGCACCGCGACCAGAAGCTGGCGTTCCTGACTTACGACGAGGAACACCACCGCTTCGCCTTCCTCAATCTCGGCCCCGCCAGCGAGCCCAACGAGGAGCGCTCGCCCAACGCGGTCGGCGTCAACCATCTGGCCTATACCTGGAACAATGTCGGCGAACTGGTCGATACTTACAAAAGACTCAAGGGCTATGGCGTCACGCCATTCTGGCCGGTGCGGCACGGCCTGACCTTATCGCTTTACTATCGCGATCCCGATGGCAACGCGCTGGAGTTCCAGACCGATCTGATGACGGCGGACGAGGCCAACCGGTTCATGGGCGGCCCGGCCTTTGCGCAAAACCCGATCGGCGAGAACTTCGATCCCGATGCCTTGGCGCAGCAATTCGATTCCGGCGCACCGATCGACGCGCTGATCTTCCACTCCGATCAGGCCGAGAGCCAGCAGCACAACTTCGCCAAGGCGCCGGTGTGATTGGCGCCATCGGCGAAGTAATTCGACGTTGGAGAAAAAATGGTGGGCCCGGTGGGGATCGAACCCACGACCATTCGATTAAAAGTCGAATGCTCTACCGCTGAGCTACAGGCCCGCCGTTGGGTCGGGCGGTGAAGGCCCCGGCGTTTCAGCGCCTCCCTATAGGATGGGCGCGCGCCACGGTCAACCGTCGCAATTCCACGCTATATCGACACTGAAAACTGCCGGTCGGCGCAGGCCCTTAGGGCCGCGCAAGACTTCACCGTCAGTTGGTTTTGGGCTGTTTCAGCTCGGCGAATTTCGACGTCAGCCGCCCATGCACGCGCTTGGACACGAAATGCGAAACGTCGCCGTTCAGCCGGCCGATATCCTTGACCAGGCTGGAGGAAATGAATTGGTGCCGCTCCGACGCCATCAAGAACACCGTCTCGACGTCGGGCGCCAGCGTGGCGTTCATGCTGGCCATCTGGATTTCGTATTCGAAATCCGACACCGCACGCAGGCCGCGGAAGATCACGTTGGCTTTCATGGCGTGGGCGAAATCGACCAGCAGGCCCTGGAACGGCTCGACCGAAACGCGCTGGCCCACCCCATCGGGCATATTGTCGATGTCTTCGCGCAAAGTCTCGACCCGCTCCTCGATGGTGAACAGCGGGCCCTTGCCGATATTGATCGCCGGGCCGACCACCAGATGATCGACCAGACGTGCCGCACGGCGGATGATTTCGGAATGTCCGTTGGTGATCGGATCGAACGTGCCGGGATAAACCCCGATGCGATGCTGCGCCATGACAACTCCCCCAACGCTTCCGACACCATGAACGAGCGTTCACGGCGACAGAGTCTTACCCGGACAAAACCCTATTTGCCATTGCTTTCGCCGCCTTCAGGGCCGCCATCGTTCAGCGGATCGACACCTTCGCCGCCGCCATCGCCATTTGTGGCCGGCGCGGCAGCGCCATCTTCCTCGCCGATGCGGGTAACCGAGACCACGCGCTCGTTCTCGTCGACCGAGAACAGCTTGACGCCGCGCGTGTTGCGCCCGGCCACGCGCACGTCGTTGATCGGGCAGCGGATCAATTGGCCGCCTTGCGTCACCAGCACGATCTGGTCGCTGTCCTTGACCGGGAACGCCGCCACCACGGTAGCGTCGCCACGGCCCAGGTCCATCAGATCGATGCCTTTGCCGCCGCGCGCGGTGATGCGGTAATCATAGGCGGAACTGCGCTTACCGAAGCCCGACGACGCGGCAGTCAGAATGAATTCCTCGCGCGCCGATAGTTCGGCAAAGCGTTCGGTCGGCAAAGCTGCGCTCAATGCGCCCTCTTCCGTCGTCGCCGCTTCCTCTTCGACACTGGCCTCAATACCGTTCTCTGCGCCATTCTCAGCGCCGTTCTCCGCCCCATTCTCCAATTGGCGCATCTGGCGGCGCTGGCGCAGGTAAGCATCGCGTTCGTCGGTCGAGATGCGCTCGCTGTTGAGCAGCGACATCGAAATCACGTCGTCGTTCTCGCCCAGGCGAATCCCGCGCACGCCGGTCGAGGAGCGGCTGGCGAACACCCGCACGTCGGCCACCGGGAAGCGGATCGCCTTGCCGGCGCGGCAGGCCAGCAGCACGTCCTGCTCGTCGGTGCAGACCTGCACTGCGATCAGCCTGTCGCCTTCGTCCTCGCCTTCGAACTTCATGGCGATCTTGCCGTTGACGTTGACGTTGACGAAATCGGACAGCTGGTTGCGCCGCACGTTGCCGCGCGCCGTGGCCAGCATGACCGACAAGGTCGACCAGGTCGCCTCATCCTCCGGCATCGGCATCAACGTGCTGATGGTCTCGCCGGGGCTAAGCGGCAGCAGATTGACCAGTGCCCGGCCGCGCGCTTGCGGCGTGCCCAGCGGCAGGCGATAGACCTTCATCTTGTAAACCATGCCGCGGCTGGAGAAGAACAGCACCGGTGTGTGCGTGTTGACCACGAACACGTTCTCGACGAAATCCTCGTCATGCGTGGCCATGCCCGAGCGGCCCTTGCCGCCGCGGCGCTGCGCACGATAGGCCGAGACCGGCACGCGCTTGATGTACCCCGTGTGGGTCACGGTAACGACCATATCCTCGCGCTGGATCAGGTCCTCGATGTCCTGTTCGAACTCGTTGTCCTGGATTTCGGTGCGGCGCGGCGTGGCGAACTGGGTCTTGATCTCGACCAGCTCCGAACGCATCAGCGCATAAAGCTTGTCGCGCGAATCCAGCAAGATCAGGTATTCGGCGATCTGGGTGGTGACGTCCTTCAACTCGCTGGCGATCTTGTCGCGTTCCAGCCCGGTCAGGCGTTGCAGGCGCAATTCCAAAATGGCGCGAGCCTGGACTTCGCTGAGCTTGTAAGTGCCGTCGCCCACCAGGCGCTCGGGCTCGTCGACCAGCGCCAAGAGCGGCGCCAGATCGCCGATCGGCCAGGCCTGTTCCATCAAGCGCTCGCGCGCCACCACCGGATCGGGCGACTTGCGGATTAGTTCGATCACCGGATCGAGATTGACCACCGAAATCGCCAGGCCGACCAAGATATGGGCGCGGTCGCGCGCCTTGCGCAGCTCGAACTTGG
>JBBSNV010000035.1:0-9997 GCA_038260375.1 Reyranellales bacterium | reverse complement strand
TTACCCTCCATAATGGCTTGACCGCTTTCCGCGCCGCAGCCAGCATCTCCAAATATGTGTAGATGCCCTAGCGTTCTTAACGGGGAGAGGAAGACTGATCGAGCGCGGCAGCGCGAGAGCAGTTAGGTGAGGGGCATTGAATTTGCGGGGAGGCTGCCTCCCCTCACCCTCCCATCGCTTCGCGACGGGCCCCTCCCTCTCCCCGCTAAAGCGGGGCGAGGTAAATCAGAGCATTACTTATTTGTATCCGGTGTTACGCCAAACCCTTGGCCATTTCGGCCGGCACCTTGACCGGCATG
The DNA here is from genome assembly GCA_038260375.1 of Reyranellales bacterium. Taxonomy (GTDB): domain Bacteria; phylum Pseudomonadota; class Alphaproteobacteria; order Reyranellales; family JAQSWP01; genus JBBSNV01. Next base: position 9,698 of record JBBSNV010000035.1, on the reverse strand, counting down.
TCGAGCAGCATCTGGGCATAGGCCTTGCCCTGCGGGTCGGCTTGCAGCGACGTCACGCCGCCGCCGCCCAACGCGTTACGCAGCAGGAAATTGAACCCGCCGATGCCCGGCAGCGCCCAGCGGCTGACCTTGCCCTTGATGCGATGGGCAAAATACTGCGCCACGCTCTGCTCGGTAACCTGGCCCGCGATAATCGGCAGGTAATCGGCTTGGCGCGCGATGATGCCGATATTGCAGCTATCGCCCTTGTCGCCACTGCGCCCATAGGCCAGCGCCACCAGCGGCACCGTCACCGCGTTGCCGGCCACGATCTCCGGTTTGGGGGCTGCATCGGCTGGCAAAGTCTTGGCGTCGAAGCCGCCTTGCGCCGGGATTGCCACCTCGATTTTGCTTCCGTCGAGATCGACACTGACCGGCACCATGGTTTTGGGCACATAGCACGAGAACAGGCGAATGAGCGGCGCCGGCGTAGCGCGGCCGGCGCCGCCGAACCCGCCGGTCATGCCCGGCACGCCACCGGTGCCCATCGGCGCGATCTCGCGGCCCAATATGGTCAGCGCTTCTTTCTGGTCGTGCTTGGCCGCGATCTTGACCACCACCTCGCGCGCGCCGGTGGCGTGCGAATGCGGACCATACGTCGTCTCGCTGCCCAGCACCTCGATGGTGACATCCTTGTAGTCGCCCAGATTCTTTTCGCGGAACATGCGGCGCGTGCGCTTGATGATGGCTTCGGCGATGTGCTGGCCTTTTTTCTTGGCTTCGATGCCGCCCATCATGAAGGCCGCAGTCAGCTTGAAGCCGTCCACATACGTAGCCGATGTCTTATAGGTGGCGCTGGGCGGAAGACCGCGCGCGCCCGAGACATGCACCAAATCCTTGCCGACCTGCTCCATTTTCACCTGCGTGAAATCGCACGTCACGTCGGGCAGCATATAGGCGCGCGGATCGCCGATCTCGTAAAGCATCTGCTCGCCCACCGTGGCCGGCGTGATCAGCCCGCCGGTGCCTTTCGGCTTGGAGATGGTGAAGTTGCCCTCGCTGTCCACTTCGGCGACGGGGAAGCCGATATTGTCGTAGTCGGGCACCAGCTGCCAATCGGTGAAGTTGCCGCCATTGCATTGCGCGCCGCATTCCACGATGTGGCCAGCCAACGAACCCATCGCCAGCCGGTCGTAGTCGGTGTCCTGCCAGCCGAATTCGTGGATCAGCGCGCCCAGCACCAAAGCGCTATCGACGCAACGGCCAGTGATCACCACATCGGCGCCCTCGGCGAGAGCACGCGCAATCGGCAAGCCGCCGAGATAGGCATTCACGCTAACCAGCGATTTCGGCAGCTCCTCGCCGCTATCCATCTCGACGATGCCGGCCGCGCGCAACTCATCGGCGCGCATTGCCAAATCGTCGCCCAGCACCGCCGCCACTTTCAGCGTCACACCGGCTGCTTCGGCCGCCTTGAGCACCGCGTCGCGGCAGGCCAGCGGATTGACGCCGCCGGCATTGCTGATGACCTTGATCTTCTTCTCGGCGATCTCGCGCGCCAACGGCGCCATCAGATGGGTGACGAAATCGGTGGCGTAGCCGGAATCGGGGCGCTTCATGCGCATCCCGGCCATGATCGACATGGTGATTTCGGCCAGATAGTCGTTGACCAGGTAATCGATATTGCCGCCGCGTACCAGTTGCGGTCCCGCGGTTTCGGTGTCGCCCCAAAAACCCGAGCTGCAGCCGATGCGAACTTTCTTACCGGTCATATGTCTCTCCCAAAACTCTCGATCTCGCGCGCCGCGATGCGGCGCTTAGCGTTTACGCTTGACGAAATTGCCCATCAGCCGGTTGGGCTCGTCGCTGTCCATCGATTGGGCGAAAGCGTCGATGCCCGACGCCACCGCCTCGTCCAAAGCCAGCCGCTCCCAACGCCGCATCAACGCCTTCTGAATGCGCACCGCCTTAGGCCCATTGTCCAAGATCGAATGCAGCCAGCCTTCGACCGCCTCGTCCAATTTGTCCAGTGCCGTCACGCGCTCGACGAAGCCCCAACGACCAGCGGTCTCGGCATCGATATTCTCCCCCGTCAGCAGCATCTCCGCGGTGCGGCCCCAGCCGATCAGCCGCGGCATCAAGGCTGCTTCGACCACCGACGGCACGCCCACTTTCACTTCCGGCATGCCGAACACCGAGCGGGTCGAAGCCGCGCGCAGGTCGCAGGATGCGGCCACTTCCAATCCGGCGCCCAAACAGTAGCCATCGATGCGCGCGATCGCCGGCATCGGCAAATCGCGGATCGCCTTGCAGATGCCATGCACCTTGGTGATGAATTCGCGGGCCGAGGCGTTGGTCAGTCCGGCCATTTCATTGATATCCGCGCCGCCGATGAACGCCTTCTCACCCGCACCGGTGATCACCACCGCGCGCAAGGTGTCGTCCTTGGCCAGCACGCGCAACGCACCGATCGCCTCTTCCAGCAAGGGCGTGTTCAAGGTGTTGAGCTTGCGCTGGTTGTCGATGGCAACCCGCGCCACCGCGCCGCCATGCGAGCGTGTTACATCGATCTTGGCCGTCGTCATTTACAGTGTCCTCGACTAAAGATCGGTGCGCTCGTCGTTCACCGCATTGCGCGCTTGCTTGTTGAACCGATCGTCGTAGATCGGCCGGCCTTGGGTGGTCGGGCCGGGATATTGCACGATCAGGATTTCGCCGCCGGTCGCGGTGTGGAACTCGCCTTCGAAATGCGGATCGGGGTGAAACACCATGCTGCCCGGCGTGATGGTTTTGCCGTCGATGGTGAAGATGCCTTGCAGCACATACCACACTTGCGCAAATTCGTGATTGTGCAGCGGATGATGCGCGCCGGGCTCCAACTTCAAGATGCCGGCATTGGGCTCAGTCGGCCGCTCGGGCCGCGGGTGGAACAGCATCTTGCCGGTCTCGCCCGGCCAACGGATCGTCTCCCATTCCAGATCGTCGCGATGCTTGATCTCGTAAGACTGGTGGCGTTGCGCTTGGTCCTTTTGGGCTTTTGCACTTCCCTCGGGCATGGCGTTCCCTCCTTTGGCTTCTTTCTTTGCTGCCGCATTAAAGTACGCTACACAGCCCGCGTAAACGCTCATTCAGCGGATCTTAACAGTGCCCGATCACCCCTTCCCCGGCTATCACGTTTACGACCCGGCCGATCCGTTCGAGGATCACGTCGGGCCGATGTATTACAAGCGCGACAGTAAGGGCGCGCATTGCCTGCTGGCGACCCGGCCCGAGCATCTCAACTCCGGCTCGATGGTGCATGGCGGTTTGCTGATGTCGTTCATCGACTATGCCCTGGCCACCGCGGCCGGCGCGCTGGACAACAAATTCGCGCTCACGGTCAGCCTCAACTGCGCCTTTCTCAATGCCGGAAGGCTGGGACCGCCGCTCGAAGCGCGCACCAGGCTGGTGCGCTCGGGCAAGACCTTGTCGTTTGCCCGTGGCGAGGTGGTGCAAGAGGGCAATGTGCTGCTCACCGCCAGCGCCGTGTTCCGGCCGCTCGATCGCGCGCGCGCGCTCAGTCAGCGCGTCGAGCCGCAATCCAGTAGCACCATCGCACCCGAGCAACCGCCGGCCGGCTTTACCCTGGTCGAGCGCCGCTCGCCGTTCCTCAAGCATGTCGGCGATTCCTATATCGGCGAGCGTGACGCCAAGCGGATCGTGGTGCAGCAGACCCTGCCGCATATGGTCAATACCGGTGGGCTGTTGCACGGCGGCATGCTGATGAACTTCGCCGACAACGCTTTCTGCACCGAGATCGGTATCGTCACTGGCGGCTTGGCACCGATCACCACGTCGTTCAGCGCGCAGTTTCTAGCCGCCGGCAAGCTCGGGCCACTGCTGTCCAGCGCCGTGGAATTGCCGCGCATCACCCGCACCACCGCCTTCGTCCGCGGCACGGTCGAGCAGGCCGGCGCCACCCTGCTGACCTACGATGCGGTGGTGACGTTGCGTGACCGCGCCAAGTTGAAAGAACCGACATGACGAATGCCGCCGTCACTACTGCGGACGATAATATTCCGCCGGGCTATGAGATCCTGCGCAACCCGACGGGCTTCTCCGCCCATGCCGGCGCTAGGTATGTGCGCAAGCCCAAGGACGGCCACAGCCTGGCGTTCGGCTTTCGCGTCGCCGAGCATCATCTCAATCAAGGCGGTGTGGTGCATGGCGGCATGCTGGTGACGTTCATCGATCACGCGCTGGGTGCCTATGTCCACACCGCCGCGGGGCGCAAGCCGTGTTCGACCATCTCGCTCGACTGCAGCTTCGTCTCGCCTGGCAAGCTGGGCGACTGGATCGAATGCACTGGTGAGATCGGCCGCGTCACCTCTTCCCTGGTGTTCATGGAAGGCAAGCTCGCCGTCAATGGCCGCATTATTCTGCAGGCCAAGGGAATATGGAAAATCCTCGACAAGTGGTTGGGCGAAAAGCGCTAACCCTGGTTTCGCCGGCGTCATGACGGAACCCCGCCGCAACAAAACCCGCAAGCAGTCTTAAATCCGCCGCACCTCCTCCGCGTCCCAGCCGCAAAGCCCAACGAGCCTCCAGCACATTCAAACGTGGAGGCAATCAATGAAGCATATGACTCTCGCTGGGCTTGTCGTAACAGGTCTGGCGCTGTTGGCGGCACTGACGCCGTTGACATCGCGGGCCGATGTAGCGCCACCGGCGCCGCGCCTGGGCACGCCGATCACTTACCAGAACCTGACCATCTTCCCACTGCACGGCAACGCCACCAGCAGCACCACGCCCTTGACCTTGCAAGAGGCGATGGAACGCAAGCTGATCCGCGTACACGAGACCGGCGACGTCAATTCGTTGAAAGTCGAGAACCTGGGCGACAAGGATATCTTCATCCAGGCCGGTGACATCGTGAAGGGCGGCAAACAAGACCGCGTGCTGAGCCTGGACATGGTGCTGGCGCCCAAATCGGGCCGCATCGATATCGCCGCCTTCTGCGTCGAGCACGGCCGCTGGTCGGGCCGCGGCGGCGAGAAGACCGACGCGTTTGGCAGTTCCAACAACGCGCTGCCCGCCAAGTTGCGGGCGTCGACCGTGGCCAAAGCGGGTGAACCGCCACGCGCGCCGGGCGCGCCGCAGCAAAAAGTCTGGGCCGGGGTGCAGGAGATGCAGCGCAAGCTAGCCGACAATGTTGGGCAGTCGGTGAACGCCAAGCCTTCGCCGACCAGCATGCAGCTCACTCTGGAAAACGACAAACTCAAAAGCAACGTCGCGGCTTACGAAAAAGCCTTTGCCGATATATTGAGCAAGACGCCCGATGCCGTGGGCTTCGTGGCGGTGATCAACGGCAAGATCAGTTCGGCCGAACTCTACAATTCGACCGCGCTGTTCCAGCGCATGTGGCCCAAGCTGCTCAACGCCGCTGCTGTCGAAGCGATCTCGGAACAGGATAAGAAGCCAGTAACGCCGATTGCCAACGATACTGTGACGGCGTTCCTCGACCAGCTCGGCAAGGCGCCGGCCACGACGCAAAAGCTGTCGCCAAACACTTCGTTGCGCACGCAAGAGACCGACAGAGGCATTGCGTCGGACACCGTGCTGTCCGATGGCGCGGTGATCCATCGCAGTTATTTGGCGAAGTGACGTGGCGCCCCTCTCCCGCTTGCAAGCGGGAGAGGGCATAACAAATCAGCCCTTCGTCTTTACCGTCTCGCCTTAGCTGCGGGTACTTCGGCAACGATGTCGTCGAATATGGCTTGGCGCTTTTCACTACCGGCCGCAAAAGCCTCCGGCATGTCCTTGGTCACCAGCATACCGGCGTTCCAGGTGGCGATATAATCCAGTCCGTCGGCCACACTATGGTCGCGACCGTAATTGAGGATCGCCTTGGTGCCCGAGACAGCCAGCGGCGATTTGGCGGCGATGCTGCGCGCGATCTCGAGCACTCCGGCCACCAACTCCTGTTGCGTGGCGAACACCGCGTTGACCAAGCCGCAGGCCTTGGCTTCTTCCGCCCGCAGGTTGCGGCCGGTATAGGCCAGCTCGCGCATCAGCCCGTCCGGCATCAACAGCGGCAGGCGCTGCAAGGTGCCGACATCGGCCACCATGCCGATATCTATTTCCTTGATGACGAAGAAAGCGTCGGCGCTGACATAACGCATGTCGCAAGCAGAGATCAGATCGACGCCACCGCCGATGCAGCCGCCCTGGATCGCGGCCAGCACCGGGGCGCGGCAACGCTCGATCACGCTGAAGCATTCCTGGAACCACAGGATCTGGCGCCGCAGATTCTCGCGTTTGCGGCCTTCGTCGATCTCGCCCTCGGGGCGCAGCGAGCCGAACACCGACAGCTCCATGCCCGAAGTGAAATGCGGACCGCTGGAGGAGATCACCACCGCGCGCACATCGGCGCGGCTGTCGATCTCGGCGAACACCTGGCGCATGTCGTGCCAGAACGCCAAGGTCATGGAATTGCGCTTGTCGGGCCGGTTGAAGGCGATATGCGCCACTTTGTCGGTGACGGTGAAATCGAAGCTGCTATAGCTCATGGAAGGCTCCGGCGCGGTTGGTTTGGCCCCTGTTTCCGCCCGTTTATAGCAGGCCGCAAGGGCCGCCCCCAGCTCCGCGACACAGCGTCCGAACGGGGTTGAACCCAAGGGTCGGCTATGGCAATTTGCGCCGCCTTGAGGCCCGGCCCGCGGGAGTGCGCAGGCCAATATGCTGCCGTAGCTCAGTGGTAGAGCACTCCCTTGGTAAGGGAGAGGTCGACAGTTCAATCCTGTCCGGCAGCACCATTCTCTTTCCGCTAGGATTTCAGTCGGTCATCGCCACGCGATAATGCGTGCGCAACGATGGCGACCGAAGCGGTGCGACTGGTATCGCGGCGTCAGAAGTTCGGGATGGCGATCCCGGCCATCGGCAACAGCTTGTAGAGAATGGCGATCAGGCCGATCACCACGATGATCAGGCGCAAGATGAAGCCGATCGGATGGGGCGCGCCCAATTGGGCGATCATCCACAGCGCCGCCCAAACCAGGACAACGACGATCAGCACGAAAATGAGAGTCGATAGCAGCGGCGTCATGGCGTCCCCAATCGATGTGCGTTCGCCATCTTAACGCGCGGTATCGGGAAACGCTACGCTCACCACACCCAGAACAGCAGCGCCCAGGCCAAATCGCTCAAACACGCGGCCGCCAGAACGCAACCAGCGGCCACGCCGCGGGCCAGTTTGGGGGCTCGGAGGCCCGGCGCATAGAGCCCGGCCACCCGCCAGCCAAGCCAAGCCGACCACAATGTCGCTCCGGCCAGCATCGCCCCGCGCAACAGGCCAATCCAAGGCAGCGCGATGCCCTCGCCCTTCAGCATGGTCACGGTCAGCGCCGACAGCCCCAGGAACACCCCGACGCCAGCCTGCGGGATCAGCGCCTGGGCCAAATGATGGAAGCGCGGCCACGACCAGCTTCCCAACAGCCGCGTCGCCATCGCCAACAAGCCGCTCAAAGCCAGGCCCATGATCAGCGCCGTGCCGGCGATGTAAGCCAGCAGCAAGGCGCCATCGAGCAGGTTCATCACGTCGTTCTGCTCGGGATAATCGGTCAACACGAACCACGGCAAAGTGGCGTCGAGCGGCCAGACGATGTCATGGTTCACCAGCCAGGTGGCGAGCCATTGCTTGACGGCGATGAACCATGGGCTGGCCGACCAGTGGAACGCGCCGATCGCAATGCCCATCAGCCCGAACAGGATCAGCGCGGTCTCCCAGCGATCGGGCTTGGCGCCGGAATATTCGACGATCTCTTGGTTGGGCGCGCGCGGCGACAGTGCGATGGCGCCGCGGAAGCCGCTGCAGCGACCGCACATATGGCATTGCGAGCCGCCCACCATGGTGCGGATCGGCACCAGCGGCGCGCAATTGACTGCCGGCAGATGCTTGTCGTGGCGCTGCTGCGATGCGTGCCACAAATCCTGGTCGACGCGGAAATGCACCGGTGCCAGTTTCGACAGCAAGCCGAACACGCCATTCACCGGGCACAAATAGCGGCACCAGATGCGTTTGTTGCGGCCGTATAGGAAACCCACCGCCACGGCACCTAGGGTCGAGCCGCCCAATATCACCAGCACCGGCTTGGGGTATTGATAGACGCTGATCATCTGGCCGTAGATCGTGGTCAAGGCGAATGCCACGAACGGCCAGCCCGGCCAGGTCAGCCAGCGCGGCACGGCCAGGCCGCGGCTGTGCTTGGAAGCAAATTCGGTCAGTGCCCCTTCGGGACAGAACAAGCCGCACCACGAGCGGCCGACCAGCACCATGCTGAGCAGCACGAACGGCCACCAGATGCCCCAAAAGGCGAATTGTGCGGCCAGTGTGACGTTGCCCCAGATATGGGCGGTGTAAACGGGTAGTGGCAGAAAAGCCGGCACCGCCACCAGCACTAGATAGATTCCGACCACGATCCACTGCAGGCGCCGGATGGCGCGCTGATGGCGCAGCAACCAATCGCCGGCGCGCGCCAAATACCGGCGCAAGGCGATACGGATCTGCCCGCTGGCTCGTACTCCCAAAGCAGAAGGCGCGGTCATTTTATGATCAAGGTCAGTTTGGTGCCGTTGGGGTGGAAGTCGTCGTAGAAAATATAGGTGCCGGCGGAGATCTTGCGGAAGAACAGCGAGCCGGTGCCGCCCGCGACCAGCACCTTTTCCTTATGCAGCTCGTCGCTCTCGAATTCGGCCGGCGCGGACCCGGCATTGGTGACATCGATGCGGAACGGCGTGCCCAGTACCACTTCGATGCGATCGGGCGTGATGACGCCGTCTTTCATCACGACCTTGAATGCCAGCAGATCTTCGGCCTGCGCCGCCCTCGCCAGCAACAAGGCGGCGGCAACTGCAACGACCAAACGCAGCATCGTCATTGCCGCCGGCTTAGTCCCAATCGACATGATCTTAGTACGCGCCCTTCTTGCCGGTGCCGGCATAGGTGAAGTCGTACTCGACCTCGAACTTTTTGAACCACGGACCGACGCCGGTTTCCTTGTCGACATGGCGGCCGAAATGCGACTGCGCGTTGGCGCTGGGCGGCTCGATGGTGAGCGTGAGCTTGTACTTGCCCGCGCCCTGCAGCTTAACGTTGTCGCCGTAATGCGGCCCGTCATCGGCCACCATCGGCATCATCTCACCGCTTTGCGTGGTGCCGCCGACTTTGCTCAAAGTGTAATGCACCACCAGATACGGCAGCCAATCGCCCTCGGCAAAACCGTTGGGATTGCCCTTGGCCGCCTTGATGTCCGCTTCGAGATGCACGTCGGACTGCGCCGCCGTCCGCATCATGCCGGCCGGCTCCATCTCGATCGGCTGCAGATACACCGCAGCGATGTCCATGCCGTTCTTGCCTTTGATTTCGCCGATCGGCGTTTCGGCCGCCTGGGCCTGGAAACTCGCCGCCGCCAACAACAGGCCGGCTGCCATCGCAATACGCTTGATCATTTCGCCCCTCATTGGTGAGAAATCAGGGCGGAAGTTACGCCGTCAGGCTAATTATTGCAAATGATTCGCATCAGCGTTCGCAATCATACGCCGTCAGAAGATGATGAAAATCAGGCAGTAAGCAGGACGCGACGTTTGCGGGTCGCTTCAGATAGGTGTAAATTATACACATCAACCGGAACGTCAATGGATAGCAGGACGGTCCTGAAATTGCTCAAGGCAGACGGGTGGTA
>JBBSNV010000034.1:0-10084 GCA_038260375.1 Reyranellales bacterium | reverse complement strand
TCTTTCGCCTCTACGAGCAGAATATCGGTCCGTTAACGCCACTGGTCGCGGATCACATCGTCAAGTCGCTCGACGACGACAAAGCCGAAGAGATCGCCACCATCGACCTAATGGGCAAAAGCTCGATCGCCGATTACATGGTGATCGCCTGCGGCCGCTCGACCCGCCAGGTCGGCGCCATGGCCGAGCATTTGATGGAACGGCTGAAGACGGCGGGTCATCGCGTGGTCGGCATCGAAGGCAAATCGCAGGGCGATTGGGTGTTGGTCGATGCCGGCGACGTCATCGTGCATCTGTTCCGGCCCGAAATCCGCGGCCTCTACAATCTGGAAAAGATGTGGAGCATGCCGCCCGACGAGGACGAACGCACCGCCCATGTCGACAAGCCGGCGCGCAAGCGCACGCCCGGGCCAGGGCCGCGACCAGGACCACGACCAGGGCCGCGGCCCGGACTACGATCGGGACTGCGATCGGGGCCACGCTCCAGAGACTGATCATGCGCCTGGCCATCCTCGCCGTCGGTCGCGCCAAGAGTTCGCCGGAACGCGAGCTCTATCGCCATTACGCCGAGCGTCTGCAATGGCCGTTGAGCTTGAGCGAGATCGAGCAAAAGCGCCGACTATCTTCCGCCGAACTGAAAAAAGCGGAAGGTAAGTTGCTGCTGACTGCCCTGCCCAAAGATGCCGTGCTGTGGGCACTCGATCCCCACGGCAAAACCATAACCAGCGAGGAATTCGCCGCCCGCATTGCTAAGGAGCGCGATGGCGGCACTGCGGTGCTGGCTTTTGCCATTGGCGGGGCGGACGGCCTGGCCGACGAGGTGCTGCAGCGCGCTACCCTGAAGCTGGCGTTCGGCAGCCTGACCTGGCCGCACATGCTGGCGCGGGCGATGTTGGCGGAGCAGCTTTACCGGGCCCAGCAGATCATCACCGGCCACCCTTATCACCGAGCTTAAAGATCAATCTATCCTCTCCCCGCTAAAGCAGGGCGAGGTTGCAAGCCCGCTCCATCCTGCGACTTTTCAAGCCGTATTCTTGCCGCAAAACCAGCGGTATAGTGGCTTATGCAGCGCATCGCGTACATTTTCGCTTTCCTGGCCGCCCTGTTGGGCGCCTCCAGCATAGCCAGCGCCCAGCCGACGCCGGGCAACTTTCCCTATGTCTACATCGACAACGGCGAGGACAAAGACCCCGATGTCTATCGCACCAACGTCGTGCCGCTATGGCCCGACAAGATCTGCTTCGGCTGGACCATGGCGATCGAAGGCCGCGACCGTAGAGTCGATCTGACCGAAGTACTGACATTGTCCTCGCCCTCGACCAGTTGGAGCCATGGGCCCGAGACCGTGGTCGAGAACGGCGACAAAGCCACCACCAAAATCAAGATCGACGTGGTCGATAACCGCATCGCCCGCTCGTGGTGCGTCGCCGAGGGCGATCCGCCGGGCCAGTATCGCTACAATATCTTTATCGACGGCCAACATCGCGCCGAGTTCATCTATTGCGCGGTCAAAGTGCCGGACGACGGATCGGTCGATATCGACGAACTGAAGTGTCCGTACAAATTCGATTCCGTCGAAATGATCCGTCAGACGCATGAGTTGCCGAAGATGCGCGTGGCAAGCCGCGGCGCGGCGCCGGATCGCTGATTATGGTGCGCGCCCGTCCCGCCGTGCTGTGCATCTTAGATGGCTGGGGCCATCGCGACGGGTCGAGCGACGACAACGCCATCGCCCGTGCCCGAACGCCCAATATCCATCGCCTCGAACAGCAAGGTCCGGTGGCGCTGATCGATGCATCCGAGCATTACGTCGGCCTGCCCGACGGGCAGATGGGCAATTCCGAAGTCGGCCACATGAATATCGGCGCCGGCCGAGTGGTGATGCAGGATTTGCCGCGCATCGATACCGCCATTGCCGACGGCTCCTTGGCGCGCAATCCGGAGCTAGTGAAATTCATTGCCGCGCTGAAAGCCAGCAGAGGCGCCTGCCATCTGATGGGGCTGCTGTCGCCGGGCGGCGTGCACAGCCACCAGCGCCATCTGGCGGCGCTGGCGCATATCGTGGCCGAGGCCGGCATCGAAGTGCGGGTGCATGGTTTCCTCGATGGGCGCGACACCCCGCCCTCCAGCGCGCGCGACTATGTGGGCAAATTCGTCACGGCCACAGCGGCACAGAACTTGATCGGCTTCGCCACGATCAGCGGCCGCTACTATGCGATGGATCGCGACAAGCGCTGGGATCGCGTCGGCAAAGCCTATGACGCCATGGTATTGGGCCAAGGCAAAGGCGCGCCCGACGCCGATGCGGCGATCGTGCAGAGCTATGCCGCCAAGGCCACCGACGAATTCGTACTGCCCACCGCGATCGGCGGCTATGCCGGCATGCAGGACGGCGACGGCTTGCTGATGGGCAATTTCCGCGCCGACCGGGCGCGCGAAATCCTCACCGCTTTGCTCGATCCGATGTTCGACGGCTTCAAGCGGTCTAAGATCGTGCGCTTCGCGGCGGCCGCCGGCATGGTCGAGTATTCCAGCGCGCTCAATCCTTTCATCACCACTTTGTTCCCGCCGGAAGTGGTGCGCGACAGTTTGGGCGAAGTGGTGGCGCATGCCGGCTTGAAGCAGCTGCGCATCGCCGAGACCGAAAAATACGCCCACGTCACGTTCTTCTTCAACGGCGGCGAGGAGCGCGTGTTCGAAGGCGAAGATCGCATACTGGTGCCTTCGCCCAAGGTCGCGACCTACGATCTGCAACCCGAGATGTCGGCCTTTGAAGTGACCGACAAATTGGTCGCCGCCATCGATAGCGGAAAATACGATTTGATCGTGGTCAACTACGCCAATGGCGACATGGTGGGCCACACCGGCGACATCGCCGCCGCCATCAAGGCGGTGGAAGCGGTCGATGCCTGCCTCGGCCGGCTCGATGAAGCGGTGCGGCGAGCCGGCGGTTTGATGCTGATCACCGCCGATCACGGCAATGTCGAGACCATGCATGACGAGAGCAACGGCCAGGCCTTCACCGCCCACACGCTCAACCGGGTGCCGGCGATGCTGGTCAACGGGCCGCCAGACGTGCGCCGCTTAAGCGACGGCAGGCTGGCCGATATCGCACCGACCATGCTGGCGTTGATGGGCCTGAAGCAGCCCGCCGTCATGACCGGAAGTTCTTTGCTGCAACGCCAAGCCCAAAGTCCAGCCATGACGCAAGCCAAGCGTGCGTAAGTTTTCACGCATCGTCGTCTGCGCCATTGCCCTGATCCTGCCACCGCTTGTCGTTGCCGCCCAACAAGCGGATCCCGCCGGCAAACTGAGCGACGTCGAGAAGCAACTCGAACAGGAACGCCAGCGCCAGATTCAGGCGCAGCGCGATGCCGATGCGATCGGCGGCGAAGTGGAAAAACTGCGCGGCCACTTGATCGCCACGGCGCGCCAGACCCAGGAGGCCGAGCAATCGGTGGCGCAGTTGGAAAAACGCCAACGCGAGATCGATCAACTGATCGGCGACAAAACCGTGGCGCTGGGCAAGCGCCGCGCCGAGTTGGCCAATCTTTTGGCGGCGCTGGAGCGGCTGGCGCTGCGCCCGACCGAGGCATTGTTGGCCGAACCGTCGACGCCGGACGACACGGTGCGCGCCGGCATTTTGTTACGCGCCATCATCCCGCGCATCGATGCCGCGGCAGCGACCTTGAAAACCGAAATCGAGGATCTGGCCGCCTTGCGCAGCGAAGCCGCACAAAACGCCAAGCAGATCCGCGACGCCAGCAGCGCCCTGCACCGCGAACAGCAAAGCCTGCAAGCGATGCTGAACGAGAAAAGCCGGTTGGAAAGCGAGCGGCGCAACGCGGCCCAAGCCAACGCCGCCCAAGCGCAAAAACTGGCGGCCCAAGCGCGCGACTTGCACGAGCTGATCGGGAAGCTGGAGAGCGAGCGCAAACGCCGCGAGGCGGCCGAACAGAAGCGCCTGTCCGATCAGGCCAGCAAGCAGCCCGGCACCCCTCCGCTGGGTATTACGCCGGGCATTACGCCGGCTAATATCACCCCTGGCCCGTTCAAGCCGGCCGGTTTCCTGAAAATACCCTTCAGCACCACCCGGGGCCGGCTGCCCCTACCGGTCCGGGGCACGGTACTGCGGCATTTCGGCGATGCCGACCCGCACGGCGAACCTGGGGGTTTGGCTGGTCGCGGCATTGTGATCGCGACCAGACCCCTGGCCCAGGTGATCGCGCCACACGATGGACAAATTGTCTACGCAGGGTCGTTCCTTGGATATGGGCAACTCTTGATCATCGAACAGGGCGAGGGCTATCATCTTCTCATGGCCGGGCTTTCGCGCATCGATTGTGTGGTCGGCCAATGGGTTTTGGCCGGCGAGCCGGTCGGTGTCATGGGCAGCGGCCAGGATAGCCAGCAGCTCTATATCGAGCTTCGCCGCCAGGGCGTTCCGATGGATCCCCTATCCTGGTTGGTCCCCGCAAAAGACAAGGTAGGATAATGCAGCGCAAGAAACTCCTCGCCGCCGCCGCCCTTCTGGCGCTGGCGCTTCCGTTCGCCACCGACGCCCAGCAGCGCAAGCCGGCGCCGGACACCAAGACCAGCGATCGCAGCGAAACCTATCAATACCTGAATTTGTTCGGCGACGTGCTGGAGCGCGTGCGCGCCGATTACGTCGACGAGGTCACCGACAAGGACCTGATCGAGAACGCGATCAACGGCATGTTGAGCCAGCTCGACCCGCACTCCTCCTACATGAACGCCAAGTCGTTCCGCGACATGCAGGTCGATACCCGCGGCGAGTTCGGCGGGCTTGGCCTGGAAGTGACGATGGAAAGCGGCGTGGTCAAAGTGGTGTCGCCGTTCGACGATAGCCCGGGCGCCAAGGCCGGCTTGATGGCGGGCGACTTGATCATCGCGCTCGACAACGAGCCGGTGCAGGGCCAAACCTTGGCCGAAGCGGTCGAAAAAATGCGCGGCAAGGCCGGCACCTCGATCAAACTGACGGTCAAGCGCGGCACCAAGGATCCGTTCGAGGTGACCGTCAAGCGCGCGGTGATCAAGGTCAAGGCGGTGCGCTACAATTTGGACGGCGGCGATGTCGGTTACATCCGCCTGACGCAATTCACCGAGCAGGCCAATAGCGGCATCAAGGACGCGGTCGAGAACCTGAAAAAGCAGGCCGGCAACAAGCTGAAAGGTTTCGTGCTCGACCTGCGCAACAACCCCGGTGGCCTGCTCGATCAAGCAGTGTCGGTGTCCGACGACTTCTTGGAGCGCGGCGAAATCGTTTCCACCCGCGCCCGCCGGCCCGAAGACGGCACCCGCTTCAACGCCAAGCCGGGCGACATCACCGGCGGCCTGCCGCTGGTGGTGCTGATCAACGGCGGCTCTGCCTCGGCTTCGGAAATCGTGGCCGGCGCGCTGCAAGACCATCACCGCGCCATCCTGCTGGGCACCCGCAGCTTCGGCAAAGGCTCGGTGCAGACCATCATCCCGGTGGCCGGCGGCGGCGCCATGCGGCTGACCACGGCACGCTACTACACGCCATCGGGCCGCTCGATCCAAGCCAAGGGCATCGACCCGGATATCGTGGTCGAGCAGTCCAAGGTCGAGCCGCTCAACCAGAGCAACTTCCCGCGCGAAGAAAACCTCAAGGGCGCGCTGCCCAACCCCAATGCCGTCAAGCCCGGCGCCACACCCGGCACCATTCCGGGCAAGCCGCCGATGGACCCGTCCAAGCCAGATCCGGCCAAAGGCGGCGGCGACACCAGCAAGACTACGCCCAGCGACACCGGCAAGCCGACCGACACCAAGCCGACCGACACCACGCCGACCGACAACGCCGACAACAAGCCGGTGGCGCCGACCGACAATGCCAACGACCCGACCAAGCCGCCGACGCCGGCGGCGGATTACCAATTGGCGCGGGCGGCCGATCTGATCCGCGGCATCTCGCTCTATACCCAGCGCGGCAACTAAGTCGTCGCTGGCCGGCACGGCGATGGCGGAGGCAGGCGCGACAGAAGGATCGGCAGGATGATCGGGCGCCGGCAGGGCGGCGGCATCAACGCGCTGCTGGCCGCCTATGTGGCGGTGTTCGCGTTGATTGCGGGCGTCGTCGCATTGACCCTGATCGGACGCGGACATCATTCAGCCTCTGTCGTGCTGGACCGTCCACAGGCCAAAGGCAAGACCACCAACCCGCCGGCGGCGCCGGCGGCAGTCGTGGTCATTCCGCCGGCATCACCCGCGCCGATGCCCACCCTGAGTCCCGTACCGAGCTCAGCGCCAAGGCCAGCGCCCAGCCCTGGCCCCGCCGCTGCCGCCACGCCGCCTGCCAGCCCCTCCGTGATGCCACCAGTGACGCCACCAGCGACGCCGCCGGCGCCCACCGCGCCGCCCAGTGCGATGCCGGCCACTCCCAGGCCGGCCACTGCAATGCCACCGGTGGCAGCCCCTGGCGAGCCCCCGGTGCCGCCGGAACAGCCGGCGCCATCCAAGCCAGCGCCGGCGGACCAAGCTGTAACGCCGCCAACCGCACCGATGACACAGCAAATCACCACCGCGCCGCCCTCTCCCCCCGTGCCAGGGCCGCAAGTTGCCACGGCGCCGCCGCTCGGCGTCACCAATCCGGCTTTTCAAGAGAACAGTCCCTATGGCGCCTTACCGCGCATCGCCGCCGATGGCCGGCTGCCCTGGATCGTCAACGACGCGCGCTTCGACCACCGCACGCGCACACCGCGGATTTCCATCCTGCTGATCGGCTTGGGGCTGGATGTCAAAACCACCGAGGACGCCATCGTCAAGCTGCCGCCCGAGGTCAGCCTGGCGTTCCTGCCTTACACTCCCAACCTCGATCGCTGGACCAAGCTGGCGCGCGATTTCGGCCACGAAGTGCTGCTGAGCCTGCCGCTGGAAAGCGGCGATCCGGCGACGCAGCAGGCGCTAGGCCCGCGCATGCTGGGTGCGCAGGCGACCGACGCCGAGAATCTCGACCGTCTGCGCTGGGTGCTGAGCCGCGCCAGCGGCTATACCGGCCTGGTGACATGGGAAGGCGAGAGCTTCCTGGCCAACGAAAAGGCGAGCTTGAGCGTGCTGCAGGAAATTTCCAACCGCGGCCTGTTACTGGTCGATTCGCGCATGGCCAAGCCCAACACCGTGCAGCAACTGGCCGGCCCGATCGGACTGCCTTTCGCCAAGAGCCGGGGCTTCATCGACGAGCCGCGCGACGCGGCGGCGATCGACGCCAATTTGGCGACCTTGGAAGACTTGGCCAAACGCAACAACTTCGCCATGGCCATGGCGGTGGCGTTCCCAATCTCGATCGAGCGGCTGGTCAATTGGAGCCGCACTGTAACGCAACGCGGCTTCGTGCTGGCGCCGGTGACCGGCGTCACGCAATGCACCGGCCTCTGCCAGACCCGGGTGGCGCGCCATGCCGCAGCGGTGGCAGCGCTGCCGAAGCCATAGCCATCTTCCCGCTGCCACGATCCGCCTGTAGCTTGCAGCCATGCTCACACCAGAACCGCAGCCAGGCTATCGCCGCAATGTCGGCATGATGCTGGTCAACCCGGCCGGGTTGATCTTCGTCGGCAGCCGCATCGACATGCCGTCGGACGCTTGGCAGATGCCCCAAGGCGGCATCGACGCCGACGAAACGCCACGCCAGGCCGCGATGCGCGAACTGCAAGAGGAAGTCGGCACCGACAAAGCCGAGATCATCGGCGAAAGCGTCGGCTGGCTGAGTTACGAATTGCCGCCCAGGCTGGCGCGCAAACTATGGCGCGGCAAATGGCGCGGCCAGAGCCAGAAATGGTTCGTCATGCGCTTCACGGGCCAAGACAGCGACATCGATATCGCCACCGCGCATCCCGAGTTCGGCGCTTGGCGCTGGGTCGAGCCGCGCCAGATCGCCGAGCTGATCGTGCCGTTCAAGCGGGCGCTGTATGGCGCGGTGCTGGAAGAATTCGCCCCGATCCTCAACCGCGACCACTAAGCAGCCGCGAGCTGCTCCAGCCGCGCGATGCGGCGGCGCTGGAACCAGCAGGTGAATTTCAGCAAGACGCGGCTGATCAAGCCGTGCGGCTTCAAACCCACCGCCTTGAAGGCCATGGCGATAGCGCGCTGGATATGGCTCGGCTTATAGACCCGATAGGCACGCAGGGCGTGCGCCTGGGTATTGCGCTTGCGATCGTAAGTCTCGCTGCCACCATTGGCGACGTAATAGGCATAGGCCAATTCGTCGTCTTCGCTTTCCAAGATGCGCGAAAAGCCGATGCGCAGCCGGCCCAAGGTGCCCAGCTTCTCGCGCGTCAGGTAGCGCTTCATGTGGCTGTAGAACAGTTTGTAGTGGCGCAGCTCGTCGGCCGCGATCTGGCCGCAGATCGCCTTGAGCACCGGCTCGTCGATCGCATCGTGCAAGGCGGCGTAATACGAGCTGGTGCCAGTTTCCACAATGCAGCGCGCCATCAATTCGCCGGCGCGGCTGCCGCGGATCGAGGACGTGGCGTCGAGCGGCAATTGATAACCGGCGCGGAAGCGAGCCGATGATTCGGCGAAATCGAAAGTCGGATCGGCCAGCATGGCCCAGCGGCCGAGCGCGCTGCCGTGCTGCACTTCCTCGCGCGCCCAGGTGTCGATCACCGAGCGGAACTGCTCGTCGTCGGCGAACACGTTGTGCAGATAGAGCGCGTAATCCAGCCCATTCTGCTCGACCATAGCGGCCGCCTTGGCCAGGCGCAGGATGTCGGCATTCACCTTCGAGGCGTCGAAACGGTCCCAGGGAATGTCGTCGAGCGTCCAATGTTTCATGGTCGGCCTGCTTTCAGTTTCCAACCAACGATTGCTCCAAGCGGAACGCAAAGTGGCGCACGATAGATAGCGAATGACCCGGCTAGAACGTGCCGGTAATTTTATTGCTAAGTGGCGGCTATAGATTAGAGCCGATTGGGCTTTTGACAACCCGGCAATTAATGGGCGGCGTAATAGTCGTAAACCCGCCGCATCGCCTGAGTCACGGAAATCTGATTTTCCGCCAAGTGCTTAGCATGTTCGTCGGTGGCGTCGGCCAAAGCCGTCTCGGCCAACTTCATTCGGTTATCCAGCCATTGCGGGCTGACATCGGCGAAGGGAATGGCCTCTTCGACCAATACCGTGCAGCGCTCGCCGGTCACTTCGGCGAAGCCGCCTGAGACCATTATGCGCTCGCGCACCGTTTGGCCCTCGAACACCTGGATCACGCCCGGGCGCAGATTGGTGATGACCGGGATGTGATGCACCAGCACGGCGAAATCGCCCTCGCTGCCCGGCACCACGACCATATCGGCCTCGGTCGACAGCAACAGCTTTTCCGGCGACACCAGTTCGAAGGTGACCTTGCCTGCCATGCTCGTGATCCCGTTCCGTAACCGCGCTTAAGCCGCTTCGGCGGCCATCTTCTTGGCTTTCGCCATGGCATCGTCGATCGTGCCGACCATGTAGAACGCCGCTTCCGGAAGGTCGTCGCATTCGCCCGCAACGATCGACTTGAAGCCTTTGATCGTCTCGGTCAATTGCACGAACACGCCAGGCGAGCCGGTGAACACTTCGGCAACGTGGAACGGCTGGCTGAGGAAGCGCTGGATCTTGCGCGCCCGCGCCACCACCAGCTTGTCTTCTTCCGACAACTCGTCCATGCCCAAGATGGCAATGATGTCCTGCAGCGACTTGTAGGTCTGCAGCACGCGTTGCACGTCGCGCGCGACTTGGTAATGCTCCTCGCCGACGACCCGTGGGTCGAGCATGCGCGAGGTCGAGTCGAGCGGATCGACCGCCGGGTAGATGCCCAATTCGGCGATCTGGCGGTTCAGCACGGTGGTGGCGTCCAAATGGGCGAACGAAGTCGCCGGCGCCGGGTCGGTCAAATCGTCGGCCGGTACGTCGATGGCCTGCACCGACGTGATCGACCCGGCCTTGGTGGAGGCGATCCGCTCCTGCATCGCCCCCATGTCGGTGGCCAGCGTCGGCTGATAGCCCACGGCCGACGGGATGCGACCCAGAAGTGCGGACACTTCGGAGCCGGCCTGCGTGAAGCGGAAGATGTTGTCGA
>JBBSNV010000033.1:0-10093 GCA_038260375.1 Reyranellales bacterium | reverse complement strand
GCATCGCTGCTGCTGCCATCAACCAACGCCGCATTCTGAAATCTCTCCCTGCTGACAATGTCAGTCTATCGATCTATCGCAGCGCTCGCCATGGCCGCGACTGCGGCGATCTCGATGACTGCGACGATCTCAATGGCCGCGGCTTAAGGCCATTTGGCTTCCGGCGGCAGCGACATCAGGACGGCTTCGGCGTTGCCGCCGGTCATGATGCCAAAGCGCGTGCCGCGATCGTGCAGTAGGTTGAATTCGACGTAGCGGCCGCGCCGGCGCAATTGGTGCTCGCGCTCCTCGGCCGTCCAGCCGTCGTTGAAATGCCGCCGCACCAGGCGCGGATAGATGTCGAGGAAAGCCTCGCCCACCGATTTGGTGAAGGCGAAGTTCCGGGCGTAATCGGCTTCCAGGTAATCGTAGAAGATGCCGCCCACGCCGCGCGGCTCCTGGCGATGCGGCAGGTAGAAATATTCGTCGCACCATTTCTTGAATTTTTCGTAATAGCCCGGATCGGCCGCGTCGCAGGCCTGCTGCAAGGCGGCGTGAAACGCTGCCGTGTCGGCAGCGTCGGGCACCATCGGTGTCAGATCGGCGCCGCCGCCGAACCAACTTTTGCTGGTGACGATGAAGCGCGTATTCATGTGCACCGCCGGCACTTTGGGCGAGCGCATATGCGCCACCAGCGAAATGCCGGCGGCCCAGAAGCGTGGATCCTGCTCGGCGCCGGGAATTTCCTTGCGGAACTGGGGCGAGAACTCGCCATGCACGGTGGAGATATTGACGCCGACTTTCTCGAACACGCGCCCGCGCATCACCGCCATCGTGCCGCCGCCGCCGGTGCCGTCCTCGCGCTGCCAGTCCTGGCGCTGGAATTTGCCCGGCGTCAGCTCGCGATTTGTGCCGCTCAATTCGGTTTCGATGCGCTCGAACTCGGCGCAGATGCGATCGCGCAAACTGGCGAACCAGCCAACCGCGGCTGCCTTGCGTTGTTCGATATCGGTCGGCAATTGGCTGGTCAGGGGTGAGGTCATGAACGGGGAAAGCTTCCGGTTTGGCGCAGCGCCTCGCTCAATACCATGGCCGCCGCCAGCGCCACATTGAGCGAACGCAAGCCCGGCCGCATGGGAATGCGCAGGCGTAGATCGACCCCATCGTGTACTTCGGCCGGTACGCCGGCGCTTTCGCGGCCCAGCAAAAGCGTGTCGTCGGCATGGAAGGCAATCGCGGGGAACGCGATATCGCCTGCAGTGGTAAGCAACACTAGGCGCCCACCCGGCCGGGCCTGGCGATAGGCCGCCCAGGAGCTATGCAGGCTGAGATCGACCCCGTCGAGATAGTCCATGCCGGCGCGGCGCATTCGCTTGTCGTCGAGCGGGAAGCCGCAGGGCTCGATGATATCGACCGGCACGGCACAACAGGCGGCCAGGCGCAGGATCGCGCCGGTGTTTTGCGGAATGTCGGGCTGGTATAGGGCCAGGCGCATAGGCTCTTGTAGCACCGCCAGATCGGGCGCGCGGCAGGCTATAAATCCACCGCCAGCGACATCGCATCGCACTATTCACAAACGACTTTTTCCATTATACCCGGCCGTCAATTGGAGCCGCGCCGGGTACAAAACCCGTCGGTTGTGCGGCAACTTGTCACAGGGGATCGGTGCTGGTCGGCACGCGGCGATGGCCGCCTCTTCTAAGCCGTCCACGCGCAACGAGGGGCAGAACATGGCTTCACCGAAATCGTCACCGGCCGATGCCGCGGGCGCGCATGGCGCGGACGTTGCGCGCCGCGACTTCCTGTACGTCGCCGGCGGCGCGGTTGCTGCCATGGGCACGGCGGCGGTGGCGTGGCCCTTTATCAGCCAAATGAACCCGGCCGCCGATACTTTGGCGCTGGCCACCATCGAAGTGAATATTGCCAAGGTCGAAGTCGGCCAGGCGATCACCGTGAAGTGGCAGGGCAAGCCGGTATTCATCCGCCATCGCACGCCGGAAGAGACCAAGGCCGCCGAATCGGTCGTGGTGGCGGACTTGCCCGACCCGCAGGCCGACAAGGATCGCGTTAAGGAGGGCCACACCGAATGGCTGATCGTAGTCGGCGTCTGCACCCATCTGGGTTGCGTACCGCTGGGCCAAAAGCAGGGCGACGAGCGCGGCGAATTCGGCGGCTGGTTCTGCCCGTGCCACGGTTCGCAATACGACACGTCGGGCCGCATCCGCAAAGGGCCCGCACCGCGCAACCTGCTGGTGCCGACCTACACCTTCACCAGCGATACCGTCGTGCGCATCGGCTGAGCGCGGGGAGATAGAACATGAGCGCTTCGCATAACCAGCCGACCGGTTTTACCAATCCGGTGATCAAGTGGATCGACTATCGGCTGCCGATCTTCAGTTATATCGAGAAGGAATATCACACCTTCCCGACGCCGCGGAATTTCAACTATTTCTGGAATTTCGGCGCCATCGCCACCGTCATGCTGCTGCTGATGATCGTGAGCGGCATCGCTTTGGCGATGCACTACACGCCGCATGTCGATTACGCGTTCAGCTCGGTCGAGCGCATCATGCGCGACGTGAACTTCGGCTGGCTGCTGCGCTACATGCACATGAACGGCGCGTCGTTCTTCTTCATCGCGGTTTACGTCCACATCTTCCGCGGCATGTATTACGGCTCGTTCAAGGCGCCGCGCGAATTGCTGTGGATCCTGGGCGTAGTCATCCTGTTGCTGATGATGGCCACCGCCTTCATGGGCTACGTGCTGCCGTGGGGCCAGATGAGCTTTTGGGGCGCCACCGTGATCACCAATTTGTTTTCGGCCATTCCCTGGGTCGGCGACAGCATCGTGACCTGGCTGTGGGGCGGCTTCTCGGTCGATAACCCGACCCTGAACCGGTTCTTCTCGCTGCATTACCTGCTGCCGTTCGTGATCGTTGGCGTGGTCGGCTTGCATGTCGTGGCCTTGCACGTACACGGCTCCAACAACCCGACCGGCATCGATCCCAAGGGCCCGCAGGACACCCTGCCATTCCATCCCTATTACACGATGAAGGACGGCTTCGGCCTGACCGTGTTCCTGACCATCTTCGCCATCTTCGTATTCTTCGCGCCGAACTTCTTCGGCGAGTCGGTGAATTACTTGGTGGCCAACCCGCTGGCCACGCCCGAGCACATCGTGCCGGAATGGTACTTCCTGCCGTTCTACGCCATCCTGCGCTCGGTGCCGGACAAGCTGATCGGCGTGCTGGCGATGTTTGCCTCGATCGGTGTGCTGTTCATTTTGCCCTGGCTCGATCGCGCCAAAGTGCGCTCGGGCGCGTTCCGCCCGATCTTCAAAGTGGCGTTCTGGTTCCTGATCGTGGACTGCCTGGTGCTGGGCTATGTCGGCGCCAATCCGCCGGAAGGCTTCCTGGTATGGCTGGGCCGCCTCGGCACGCTCTATTACTTCTTCCACTTCGTGATCCTGCTGCCACTGTTGAGCAAGATCGAAACGCCTTTGCCGTTG
Organism: Reyranellales bacterium; assembly: GCA_038260375.1. GTDB lineage: Bacteria > Pseudomonadota > Alphaproteobacteria > Reyranellales > JAQSWP01 > JBBSNV01. The sequence goes on along the minus strand of JBBSNV010000033.1, from coordinate 6,606 downwards.
CCTAACAGCATCGCCGAAGCGGTGCTGAAAAAGTCCGGCCATGCGCCGGCGGCAGCGGAATAGGAGACGCGCGATGACTGGTTTCCGTTTCTCGCGTCTGGTTGCCGGTGTGGCGGTTTTGGCCGGCATCGGCACCGCCGCTTACGCCGCTAGCGAGGCGATGTTGCCCCATGTCGAGCCGCAAAAATGGTCGTTCGACGGGCCGTTCGGCACTTTCGATCGCGCCGAGGTGCAGCGCGGTTTCCAGGTATATCGGGACGTTTGCTCAGCCTGCCATGGCCTGTCGCTGGTGGCCTACCGCAACCTGACCGATCTCGGCCTGAAGCAAGACGAGGTCAAGGACCTGATCAAGGACATTCAGGTTCAGGACGGCCCCAACGATGTCGGCGAGATGTTCGATCGCAACGCCAAGCTGTCGGATCGCTTCAAGAAGCCATTCGCCAACGAGCAGGCGTCGCGCGCCGCCAACAACGGCGCCTATCCGCCCGATCTGTCGTTGCTGGCCAAGGCCGCCGAGACCGAGAGCGAAGGCGGCATCCCAGTGATCCGCTCGTTCATCACCAAGCTGCACAATACCGGCGCCGACCACATCTTCGGCGTACTGACCGGCTATCGCGATTATTCCAAGCTGACGGCTGCCGATCGCATATCCCTAGGCATACCGGCCAATTTCAAGCTCGGCGAGGGGATGTATTTCAACATCCACTTCAAGGGGTTCCAGATCGCCATGCCACCGCCGCTGGAAAACGGCACGGTCACGTTCTTCGGCGACGCGCCCAACAAGCTGGACGACATGGCGCGCGACGTCGCCACCTTCCTGACCTGGGCGGCCGAGCCCAAGATGGAAGAGCGCACGCGCACCGGGGTGAAGGTTGTGCTGTTCCTATTGGCGATGGCCGGCTTGATGTACGCCATCAAGCGCAAGATCTGGTCCAACGTCGCGCATTGAGCGAGGTAACCGCTGAAACGAAAAAGGCCGCTGCGATGCGGCCTTTTTTTCGTCCCGGCTTATGCCGCTGCCGCATATTGTGTTAAATTCCAGTCGTTATCGGGCAGGGAGAATCGTTCATGAAAATACGTATGATCGCCGTCTTGGCGATGGTTGCAGCGTGTCTCACTGCATCGGCGGCGGTCGCGGCCGTTCGCGTCTTGTCGCAAGTGGGCGACTGGCAGGCCTATGGCGGCACCGCTACCGACGGCAAGGCGACGTGCGGCCTATCGACCAGGGGTTCGGGCAAATACTTCTCGGTGAAGTATTTTTACGGCAACAGCACCTTCACCATCCAGATGGGCAGCGACAGCTGGAAGATCACCGATCGCGGCAAGCAAAAATTGACCATGCGCTTCGACAGCAATCCGGTCTGGAAAGCTACTGGCAGCGGCTTCCATTTCAACAATGGCCAGGCGGCGCTGGAATTGACGGTCAACAAAGATCAGCTCGGAGGATTCATGGCCGAGTTTCGCGCCAGCAATGCGCTGCGCATGACGTTCGAAGGCACCAATGCCTCGGGTTGGTACGTCTCGCTGTCCGGCACCAATGCCATCAGCCAGGTGTTCGCGCGGTGCATCCAGAGTATGGGATAGGTTTTTAGCCGATCACCTGTTCGCGCAATTCTTTCTCGTAGCCGAACAATGCCGGCAAGCCGCCGGTATGCAGGAACACCACCCGACTGCCGGCGGCGATAGCGTCGGCGGCGGTGGCTTCGATCAAGCCGGCCAGCGCGCGGCCGGTATAGACCGGCTCGACCAACAGCCCTTCCAACGTGGCGGCCAGCCGGATCGCGTCGGCCACCGGGCGGTTGAGCCGGCCATAGCCCGGCGCCAGCACCTGATCGCGCAATTGGATGTCGCTGGCTGCGACCGGATTGGCCACCGTCAGCATCTCGGCCAGACGCGCGCAATGATTGACGATGCGCGCCGCCTGGGCTGCGGCCGGCCGGCGCACGCAGATGCCGATGACGGTGCCGCGCCAACCCAGCAAGCGCAGGCCGAACAGCAGCCCGGCATGGGTTAGCCCGCTGCCCGAACCCAGCACCAGATGATCGAATTGAGCCTGCTGCAGCAATTCGCGCGCGCACAACAGATAGCCCAGCGAGCCCAGCGGCTTGTTGTGGGGCGCGAGCGGGATGACGTAAGGCTTGCGGCCTTCCGCTTGCAACTCGGCGGCGATTTCGTTCAGGCGACGGTCGGCGCCTTCTTCATCCTCGCCATGCGGATAATGATGCACCACGGCGCCCAGCAGATCGTCGAGTAGCACATTGCCCGAGCTGCGATAGGCGCCCTCCATACCCGGCACGCGGTCCTCGAGTTGCACGTGGCATTGCATACCCAGCTTGGCAGCGCAGGCCGCCACCACGCGCACGTAGTTCGATTGCACCGCGCCGGTTATCAGCACCGTATCTGCGCCCAACGATTGCGCTTGGCCGAAATAGAATTCCAGCTTGCGCACTTTGTTGCCGCCGAACGCCAGCCCGGTCAGGTCGTCGCGCTTGACCGACAACGCGATGCCCAGGTGTTGCGACAGCCGCGGCAGGGTTTCCAGCGGCGTGATCCAATTGAGGAATCGTGCGCGCGGAAATCCCGCCAGCAGTGTGTCGAGATCGGCCCCAGGATCGGCCAAGGCTCAGCTCAGATGCTTGGCGAAGAACTCCAAGGTGCGGGCATAGGCCAGCTTGGCCGAGGCCTCGTCATAGGAGGCGCGCTCGTCGCAATGGAAGCCGTGGCCGGCGTGATAGACATGCACCGGAACGTCGGGATGCAGTTTCTTGACCGCGGCAACCTGGTCGTTGGGGATGCCGGCATCCTGGTCGCCGAAATGCAGCATGGTCGGCACTTTGGGCTTCAATTCGCGCGCGGCGTAGATGCCGCCGCCGTAATAGCCCACCGCGGCATCGACATTGGCGCCCGACGCGGCGCGCCACGCCACCGTGCCGCCGAAGCAGAAGCCGACGATGCCGATTTTCTTGCAGCCAGCCTTGCGCAGATAATCGATCGCGCCTTGCACGTCGGCCAGGATCTGCTCGGGCTTGAGTTGCATGGCCAGTTCACGGCCAGCCTGCATATCGGGCGCGACATAGCCCAGATCGACATTGGGTTTCAGCCGGTCGAACATGGCCGGCGCCAAGGCCAGATAACCATCGCTGGCGAAGCGATCGGTGACATGTTTGATGTGGTGGTTGACGCCGAAAATCTCCTGCACCACGACGATGCCGGCTTTGGGCGTTGCCTTGGGCTCGGCCAGATAGCCGCCGATTTGCTTGCCGTCGCTCGATTTCAGCTTGACCTGCTGGCTCATGACTTCCGCCTCTTCTTCTCTTTGAAACAGACAGCGCATCCTAATGTCTCCCGCTGCAAGAGCTCACGATACACGCTTGGCGCCGGCCGGCCTATCGGGTCGCGCCGGCTGCATAACTAGGTTCCGACGGCGGCGTAGGCGCTGGCGTCGCCAGACGCTAATCTGCCGCGACTTTAGCCGGAGAATCCCCCAGAGGAATGCCATGTACGTGCCACCGTATTTCGCCGAGACCGACCAACAGCGCCTGGTTGCGCTGATGCGGCAGCGCAGTTTCGCCATGCTGACCACAGTGACCGAGGGCGAGCCGTTCGTCAGCCATCTGCCGTTGTGGTGGGAAAACGATGGCAGCGCCCATGGCCGCTTGATCGGCCATATGGCGCGTGCCAATCCGCAATGGCGGCATTTCGCATCCATGGAATCTGGCGGGCAAAAAGTGTTGGCGGTGTTCGCCGGCCCGCACGCCTATATCTCGCCCTCCTGGTACGACTCCAAGGCGCAAGTGCCGACCTGGAATTACGGCGCCGTGCATGCCTATGGCACGCCGCGCATCGTCGACGATCAAGCGGCGGTACTCGCCATTCTGCACAAGCTGGTCGGCACCTATGAAAGCGGTTTTGACCAGCCTTGGCCCATGGACGGCCTACCCGAGGGCCATGCCGAGCGCTTGAGCAAAGCCATCGTTGCGTTCGAGCTGCCGATCGAACGCCTCGAGGGCAAATGGAAGCTGGGCCAGAACAAATCCGCCGCCGATCGGATCGGTACAGCGGTCGCCTTGGAACGACTGGGCGGCGAGGACAATCTCGCCATCGCTGCTGCCACGCGCGCGACGCTGTAATTTATGTTCGATACCGCCAAGCTGCGCGCCGACACGCCCGGCTGCCGGCATGTGCTGCATCTCAACAATGCCGGCGCGGCGCTGCCCACCGCCCGCACTTTGCAGGCGGTGCAGGATCATCTGGCGCTGGAAGCCGAGATTGGCGGCTACGAAGCCCATGACCGCAACCTTGCCGGCATGGAGCATTTCTACGACGCGGTAGCGCGGCTGTTGAATTGCAGTGCCGAAGAGGTGGCGTTCATCGAGAACGCCACCCGCGCCTGGGACATGGCGTTTTATTCGCTGAAATTTTCCGCCGGCGATCGCATTCTGACTTCGGTCGCGGAATACGCATCGAACTTCATCGCCTTCCTGCAGATCGCCCGCAAAACCGGCGCGATGGTCGAAGTGGTGCCCGACGACGTGCATGGTCAGATCGATGTCGCGGCGCTCGAGCGCATGATCGACGCGCGGGCCAAGCTGATCGCCATAACCCATGTGCCGAGCCAGGGCGGGCTGGTGCAGCCGGCGGCAGCGGTGGGCAAGATCGCCAAAGCCGCCGGCGTGCCGTTTCTGCTCGATGCCTGCCAATCGGCCGGGCAAATACCTTTGGACGTGAACGCGCTGGGTTGCGACATGCTGTCGGGCACCGGGCGCAAATATCTGCGCGGGCCGCGCGGCACAGGCTTTCTCTACGTGCGCAAGGCGCTGCTCGACAAATTGGAGCCGCCGTTCCTCGATTTGCATGCAGCGGAATGGACCGGTCTGCGCGACTTCAAGATGCGCGCCGATGCGCGCCGCTTCGAAAATTGGGAATGCTTCTACGCCGGCAAGCTGGGGCTGGGTGTGGCGATCGACCAATATCTGACGCTGGGCCAGCAAGCGGCCAGCCAGCGCATCTTCGCTCTGGCTGCTGAGCTACGTAGCGGTCTGGCGGCCGTACCCGGCGTGACGGTGCAGGATCGCGGCATCGAACGCTGCGGCATCGTCACCTTCACCAAGAACGGCATTACGCCATTGGCTATGCGTGACGCCTTGCGCGCGCAACGCATCAACACCTCGGTGTCGCCCGGCAACTACGCGCGGCTCGATCTGGGCCCGCGCGGGTTGGAGTCGGTGCTGCGCGCGTCGATCCATTACTACAACAGCGAAGACGAGATCGAACGCTTCTGCGCCGCTGTCGCTAAGCTGGGTTAAAGCTTCTTGATCTTGTCGGTCAGCTCGTAGCGCTGCGCCAATTCGGCGATCTCCTTGCCCAGCAGGCGGAACTCGCCGCGGCGTGGGTCGGCGCGTCGCCAGGCCAGGCCGATGCCGCGCGCCGGTTGGCCCTCCAGCTTCCGGGTGACGATGTCGCTGCCCTTCAGTGCGCCGCCCGCCACCGCCATGCGCGGCAGCAAGGTCGAGCCGATGCCGTTATCGACCATCTGAATCAAAGTGGGCAGGCTGGTAGCGGCAAAGGGCTGGCGCCGCCGCTCGCCCAGCTTGCAGGCCGATAGCGCCTGATCGCGCAGGCAGTGGCCGTCTTCCAACAGCAACAGCGGCTCGTGATCGAGCTTGGCTGGTGGCAGCGGTCCGCCTTGCGCCAGCGGATGATCGCGCCGCGCTGCGAACAGGAACGGATCGTCGAACAGGGTCATGGTCTCCAGGCCCGGCAGATCGTAGGGCAGGGCCAGCAGCAGCAGATCGAGATTGCCCTGGTCGAGCCGCTCGACGATGCGGCCGGTGAGGTCCTCGGTCAGGTAAAGCCGCAGCTTGGCGTGTTTACGCCGCAGCGCCGGCAACAATCGTGGTAGCAGATAGGGGCTGATGGTCGGGATCACGCCCAACCGCAGCGGCCCCGATAGCGGCTCGGCAGCGGCCTGGCCCAGCGCTACTAAGGCCTTGGCCTCCGCCAGCAAGCTGCGCGCGCGTTCGGCGGCCTGTTCGCCCAAGGCGGTCAGCCGCACGTTGCGCTTGGAGCGCTCGACCAGAGCGCTGCCTAGGCGCTGCTCCAGCTCCTGGATGCCGGCGCTCAGGGTCGATTGCGACACGTTGCAGGCTGTCGCGGCGCGGACTAAATGGCGGTTTTCCGCCAACGCCACCAGGTAACGCAGCTGGCGCAGGCTGGGCAGCTCATTCATCGGAATTTCCGATCAAAGAAATCATAATCATTCATTAGAACGATTATATGGGAGGGCCTATCTATGGGGTCAAGCGTTAGCCGCCGCAGCGCTTGGTCTTTCCCCTTATCAACAGGAGCGTTCCCCATGCTGACCATCGGCGACAAATTTCCCCAGTTTAATCTCAAGGCCGTCGTTTCGACCGACATGGCCAAGGCCTTCACCGACATCTCCAACGCTTCCGACCAAGCCAACTGGAAGATCGTGTTCTTCTGCCCTAAGCACTTCACCTTTGTCTGCCCGACCGAGATGGCCGCGTTCGGCAAGCTGAACGGCGAGTTCAACGACCGCGACGCGGTGCTCTATGGCGTGTCGACCGACAGCGAATTCGTGCATCT
>JBBSNV010000032.1:0-10141 GCA_038260375.1 Reyranellales bacterium | reverse complement strand
TTCCTTGTGATGCGTCAGGTCGATCGAGGCGCCGGCGCGATAATCTTCGCAGGTCGAGTGGATGGTGCGCGGATCGCGAAACGCGCGCAGGTATTCGGCAAAGGCCTGCTCGCTGAACGTCTCGGTAGCCGACCACGAGCGCAAGGTTTTGCGCAGGAAGTATTCCGGGTTGGCGCCGATCAAGGTTTCGGGAAAATCGAAGGGCTGGATCAGGAAGAACCAGTGGTAATAGGCGGTGGCGATGCGCTGGTTGACCGTGGCGAACACCACCGGCGTCGGCGCGATGTCCAGGATCGAAGCGCGCAATACATGCTTTGGATAATCCAGGCACATTCGGTGCGTGACGCGGCCGCCACGATCATGGCCCGCCACCATGAAGCGGTGGAAGCCCAGTTCTTCCATCACTTTGATTTGATCCTTGGCGGTGGCGCGCTTGGAGTAAACCGTGTGTTCGGAATCGCTTTCCGGCTTGCCGCTGTCGCCATAGCCTCGCAGATCGGTGGCAACCACTGTAAAGTGCTTGGCGAGGTCGGGCGCAATCTTGTGCCACATGACGTGGGTCTGCGGATAGCCGTGCAGCAGCAGAAGCGGCGGGCCTTTGCCGCCGATCAAGGTGCGGATCGTGGTCTCGCCCGTATCGATATCTTTGGTCTCGAATTTCTCGAACAACGCTACCTCCCGCTTCATGCTGGCGGATTGTGGCATGCGGAGGTTGGAATGCAATTGCCGAGCTTGGCGCCATGAGCGCTTTTTCCGCCACGACGGGCTCTCCACGGGGGCCGCGCCTGCTGAGCGTCGCCACAGCCGTGCCGCCTTATGCGCTCGATCAGGACGCCGTGATGCGCCGCGCCGAATCGCTATTCGCGCGGCACGGGCTGAACATCGCCAATTGGCTGCCGGTGTTCGCCAATGCCGGCATCGAGCAGCGCTTCTCCTGCGTGCCGATCGCATGGTCCGAGGATGATCATAGCTGGGGCGACCGCAACAAAACCTATCTCGCCAGCGCGCTCGACCTTCTGGCCGAGGTTGCGACCAAAGCCGTCAAAGAAGCCGGCATCGAGTTCGCCGATGTCGATCAGTTCGTCACGGTCTCTTCCACCGGCATCGCCACGCCCTCGCTGGACGCCATGCTGATGGAGCGCCTGCCATTCCGCGACGATTGCCGGCGTTTGCCGGTATTCGGTCTGGGCTGCGCCGGCGGCGTGCTGGGCCTCAATCGCGGCGCGCAGCTGGCCACTTCCGAACCGGGCAGCACGGTGCTGGTGTTGGTCGTCGAGCTGTGCGCGCTGACCTTCCGCAAGAACGATCGCCGCGCCGCCAATGTCGTGGCCACCGCATTGTTCGGCGATGGCGCCGCAGCGGCCATCCTGTGCCACGACGATCAGCCCGGCCCACGCTTGGTGGCGCAAGGTGAAAGACGTTGGCCCGGCACCTTGGGCATCATGGGCTGGGACGTGACCGACACCGGCATGGCGGTGATTTTCTCGCGCGACATTCCCGCTTTAGTACGCGAGCGCCTGCTCGAGGCTACGCAAGGCTTCCTGGCTAAAGCCAAGATTCCGCTGGCCGAGATTGCGAGCTTCATCTGCCATCCCGGCGGCGCCAAGGTGATCGACGCGCTGGAAGAAGTGTACGCCGTGCAACGCGGCACTATGGCCGATGCGCGCGAGGTGCTGCGCAATTTCGGCAACATGTCGGCCGCCACGGTGATGTTCGTGTTGGAGCGCACCATTAAGCGCGGCCTCAAGGGCAAGCATTTGCTGAGCGCCCTTGGCCCCGGGTTCACCGTGGCGTTCTCGGTGCTCGACGCGGCATGAACGCTACTGGAGAGAGAGGCCTATCCAATTTGCCCTTCTCCCGCTTGCGGGAGAAGGGCATAAATTATAACCGTCTTTCCGCTCGAGAGTGTCGATGACCATCGCTGGTCTCGTTCTCGGCTGGCCGCAGCTGATCGTGCTGCTGGTGACGCTGCAGCGGCTGATCGAATTGGCGATCGCGCAGCGCAACACCACGCGCCTGTTGGCCGAAGCCGGCCGGGAAATCGGCGCGGCGCATTATCCTCTGTTCATCCTGCTGCATGGCGGTTGGCTGGTGGCGCTGTTCGTGCTGGTACCGGCCGACGCATCAATCTCTTGGCCGTTATTGGTATTGTTCGTGCTGCTGCAATTGAGCCGCGTTTGGGTGGTGGCGTCGCTCGGCCGTTACTGGACCACGCGCATCATCACTCTGCCGGAGGCGCCGCTGATCAAGCGCGGTCCCTATAGGTTCGTGCGCCACCCCAACTATCTGGTGGTGATCGGCGAAATCGCCATCCTCCCGCTATGCTTCGGCGATTGGCAACTTGCGCTGATCTTTTCGGTACTCAATTTGGCGCTGCTCGCCTATCGCATCCGCATCGAAGACGGTGCGCTAGCCGAGCGTAGAGCCGCCTAGCCCTCGCCGGCCCTTAGCCTTCTCCAGCAGACGAAGTCACGCCGCCATCGGCGATGATCATTTGGCCCGTCACGAAGGCCGCCGCGCGCGACGCCAGGAACACGGCGATGCCGCCGATATCGTCGGGCTCGCCGATGCGACCCAAGGGCGAGCCGTTTTCCATCGCCGCCAGGATCTTCGGGTTCTCCCACAGCGCACGGGCAAAGTCGGTTTTGATCAAGCCGGGCGCAATCACGTTGATGCGCACGTTGGACTTGCCCCACTCCATCGCCAGCGACTTGCAGAGAGAAAAGTCGGCCGCCTTGGACATACCGTAAGCCGCGAGCGTTTTGCTGCCGATCAAACCGCCGATCGACGAAATGATGATCACGGCGCCGTCGCGCCGTTCGGCCATTTCCGGGCACACCATATTGGCCAGCCACAGATTGCTCAGCACGTTGTTCTGCATGATCTTCATGAACGCTTCGTCCGGCATGTTCTTGAGCGGGCCGTAATAGGGATTGGCGGCGGCGTTGCACACCAGGATGTCGATCTTGCCGAAGGCTTTGCGGCTTTGCGCCACCAGGTTTTCGAGCTGCGCCTTGTCGGAAATATTGGCCGACACGGCGATCGCCTCGCCGCCTTCTTTCTTGATGCCGGCCACCACCTCTTCGCAGACCGGCAGCTTGCGGCTGGACACGACCACCTTTGCGCCAGCGCGGGCCATGTTCTCGCAGATCGAGCGGCCGATGCCTTTGCTGCCGCCGGTCACCACCGCCACTTTGCCCTTGAGATCGAACATCGCTTCCCCCTGTTTATCGTTGTCGCTTCATAGCGGTTTCTTCGTGAAATGCGCAACCAGCTCGATATGGCTCGACCATAGGAATTGGTCGATCGGCACGATCTGCTCCAACCGATAGCCGCCATCGACCAGCCGCCGGGCATCGCGCGCGAAAGTGGCTGGATCGCACGACACGGCGATCACCACCGACACGTCGCTGCGCGCCAATTGCTCGGCCTGCTCGGCGGCGCCGGCGCGCGGCGGATCGAACAGCACGGCATCGAATTTGTTCAGCGCATCGGGCGCCAGCGGTTGGCGCGCCAGATCGCGTTGTTCGACGGTCAGACGCGATCGCGCTGCCGGTTGTTTGGCGGATTTCATTGCCGCCGCAACAGCAGCCGCATCGCCTTCGACCAGATGCACGCGGCGTTCGGGCACGAAGGGCAGCGACAAAGTGCCGATGCCGCCATAAAGATCAGCCAGCGATTTGGCGCGCGATGTCCATTGTGCAATAGCCTCGCGCATCGCCGTCTCGCCCTCGACGCTGGCCTGCAGGAATGCAGCCGGCGGCACCTCGACGGTCAGCGCGCCCAGCCGCAAGAGCGGCGTGCGTCGCGTGGCGACCGGCTCGCCGTCCCAGGACACGCGCGCCAGGTCTTGCGCCGCGGTGAAATCGGCCAGTAGCTGACGCCGTTTCAGATCGAGCGGCTGCCTGGCCTGGATCGCGACATCGAGGCCACTATCGGTGGCGTTGACCACGATCTGCGTGGCGCTGAAAATCGTCGTCTGCAGCAGGCTGCGCAACGGCGACAGCAGCCGCTCGATCGACGGCAGCATCACGGGGCATTCCTGCAGATCGATCAAACGATGGCTGGCGCGGGCGTGAAACCCCAAGGTCACGCCGTCGCGCGTCTTGTGCGCGGTGAAGGAGGCGCGACGGCGCGCTTGCGACGGCGTGATCACGAGCGGCGCCATCGGGATGTCGTTCAGGCCGCGGCGCTGCAGCGCCTCTTCGATCAGCCGGGTCTTCCACCGCCGATAGAAGTGATTTTCCATGTGCTGCCCAGCGCAGCCGCCGCAGACGCCGAAATGGCGGCACGGCGGAGTGACGCGCTCGGGGCTGGGACTTTCGATCGCAATCAGATTGGCCGCCAAGCCCTCGCCGCGACGCTGGCCGATTTCGATGCGCACGATCTCGCCCGGCAGCACGAACGGCACATAGACCGGCTTGCCCTCGATCGTGGCAATGCCGTCGCCCTTGGCGCCCAGTTTTTCGATCTCGATGGTGGCGATCACGCGATTGGAGAGCGCCGCTACGTGGCCAATTCGGCCGCGGCGCGGATGGCGCCGACCTCGCGGCCGGCGACGTTGAGAATGGTGCCGACGCCAGCCTGGGCCAATTCCTGCTCCACGCTCTTGTCGTACAGCCCGGCGCGGCGCAGCAAAGCCAGCATGGCGATCTCGGCGGCGCGGTTGGCGCCGTCGGCCATTTTCAGCGCGATGCCGATGCCCTTGTGGGGTAGCATGGCGATGAACACGCCCTCGGCGCCCATCTTGACCTGCACCTGCTCGCCCAGTTTTTCCATGATGCGGGTGCAGGGCCGGCCCGTGCCCGCCACCATGAATGGCTCGGCACTCATCGCCTTGCGGATGCGGGCGATAGCGGCGATGCGGGATTTGGGCAAGCCCGCCGGCCGCGCCATGCGCGCGAAAGCCAATGCCAATTTCTCCAACGGCACCCCGATCACCGGAATGCCGCAACCATCGATGCCTTTGGGCGCGTTCTGCAAATCGCTTTCGCTGAGCTGTTCGAGAATGCCCAAGATGCGCTGCTGCACCGGATGGTCGAGCCGGATATAGCCTTTGGTCTTCTCGCCCTTGTGTACCGCAGTGGAAAGAAAGCCGGTGTGCTTGCCCGAGCAATTATTGTGCAAGGCGCTAGGCTTTTGGCCAGCAGCAACCATCGCATTGGCCGATGCCAGATGCGAGGGCGGATGCGCGCCGCATTCCAGATCGGCTACGCTCAAGCCGATTTTATCCAACCAAGCGGTCACGGTCTTCACATGACGCGGCTCGCCGCCATGCGAAGCGCAGGCCAACGCCACCTCGACATCGCTGAGCGCGAATTTTTCCACCGCACCGCTTTCGACCAGCGGGATGGCCTGGATCGGCTTCAGCGCCGAGCGGGCGTAAATCGGCCGCGCGACGTCGCCCCATTTCTCGATGACATTGTCGTTGCTGTCGATAATGACGGCGGCGCCGCGATGGCGGCTTTCGACCATGCCGCCGCGCACGTATTCGACCAGCACCGGATCGCCAGAATCACGGGGTGAGTCGGACGGGCTCGGCCCATGGCCATGCGCGTGGCTATCCATGAGCGGCACTAGGCCTGGCTCAAGGTGAGCGGTACGTCGCCCATCACGATCACGCTGCCGGGATTGACCGCTTGCAGCTCGAACGGCTTGAGCGGCTTGCCGTCCAGGGTGCTGCCATTGGTCGAGTTCAAGTCTTCGATCATCAGTTGCTCGCCCTGCAGGCGGAAACGGACGTGGCGGCGCGACAGGCTGGTGTGATTGATCGTCACTTCGCACAGCTCTTCATGGCGGCCGACCGTGACGCCGTATTTCAAGTGCCGCATCAGGGCCTCCGACAATCGGCCGCTGAAGCTAGCGCCCCCGGCATCCTTGCCAGCGATCAGCCAGCCGGGCCCGGTTGCTTCGCTGGGCGTCAGGCTTGGGGTCTGGTTGGGCGGCTGTGTGCCCGGCGCAACCGGCGGCGGCATCACCACACGGCCGGGCCGCAACACGCTGGCGCCGGCGCTCACACCGGCACCGGCGCCCGCCATCGCGGTGGCCCGTTGCGGCGCTGCCAAGCCGGTCTTGATGCGGCGGCTGACTTGCTCGACGACCCGCACGATGCGCTCGCGCGGCCGGCGCAACAGCAACACGATGGCGAAGCCGACCAGGATGGTCAGACCGACCGCCCACAGATACAGCCCGCGCACCGCCCAGGAATCTTCCGTGCCGGCAACCACCGAGGGCGGCGCGATCACGCAGGGGCTGTTGGCCAGGGTGAAGGCCACATTCTTCTGCCGCAATATCTTGATCAGCTCGCCGACATGCGACGCGAAATAAATGCCGCTGCCCGCCACCACCTGGATGTTGCCCTTGTCGTCCTTCACCACCTTGCTGGGCGAGGCCTGGGTATTGACGCCCAGCACCTGGCCGCAGGCATTGACCAGCGGCCCGCCGCTATTGCCGGGGTTGACCGCCGCCTCGTGCTGCACCATGCGGATGTCGATGCCGCCCTTGAACCAGGGCGCGGTGAACATGCGCCCGACCACGCCGGTGGTAAGCGTAGCCGATTGCGCTGTGGTCAGCCGGTCGCCAATGCCGGGATAGCCGAAGGCATAGACGCTGGTGCCCAGCCGCGGCTCGATCACCGCCAGCGGCAGCGGCGTGCGATTGAGCCCGACGACTTGCAGCACCGCCAAATCGCGATCGTCGTCGGAGAAGATCAGCTTGGCCTGCAGCGGCTCCTTCAGGCTATCCTTGAGAACGACCAGGATCTCTTTCTTGACGTGCTCGACCACGTGGCGATTGGTGACGATGTAGCCCGCATCGTTGATGACGAAGCCGGTTCCGGTCTCGTAGCCCTTGTCGACCGGCACGATCACGCGCACCACGCTGTCGTCGAGCTTGTCGAGATCGACTTGCTGGGCCGCGGCCGGACCTCCGGCCAATAACGCCGCGGCACAAGCCAGAACCAGAATCGGGCGGAAGGTGAACAGGCAAACCATCAGACGAGCCGTGCCAGAATGACGCTGGCATTGTCGGCGTTGGCCCCACCTTTGCCAACAGCCATCAGCACCAATTCGGTGGCCGAGTGCTCCAGCGCCGGCTGTCCAAGCGCCGTCGCCAGATCGGTCGCGGCGGCGTGTTCCCACACCCCATCGCTGCACAGCACCAGCCCGTCGCCCTGCCCTAGCACGATGGCCTTGGCGGGATTCAACTCCAGATCGTCGGCGCCCAACGCCTTGAGCAGGCGGTTGCGATCGGGATGCTTGAGCGCTTCCTGCTCGCTGACCTTCTTCATGTCGACCAGCAGCTGCACCACCGAATCGTCGTGGCTGCGATGGATCGGCTGGCCGGCGCGGAAATGATAGACGCGGCTGTCGCCGATATGGGCCAGGCGCGCATCGGCGCCATTGATCCAGGCCAGCACCAAAGTCGTGCGCGGCGCATCGGAGCCTTTGCCCAAGGTCAGCACGTCGCGATTGGCCTGCATGATGGTGTTGGCCAACCAGGCATCGGCTGCCGCGACATCCGTCGGCGCATTGGAAAATTCTTTCTCGATGCGCGCGATGGCGGCGCGCGAAGCCAGTTCGCCATCGGCATGGCCGCCCGCGCCGTCGGCCAGCGCCAGCACCAGCGGCTTGCCCTGGCGTTGATCGAGCACGACCAGTGCGTCTTCCTGCGTGGAGCGGCCGCCTTTGCCCTGCGCGGTGGCGATTTCCCAATGCATTGCGCCAGCCTTACGCTTTGCCCGGCCGCAACACCACCACCGTGGTGTTGTCTTGATCGGGCAGGCCCAGCGCATCGATCGCTCCAACCAATTTGTCGGCGATTTCTTGCGGCTCGGCTTTTGCGACACCGCGCAAAATGGCGGCGATCTCGGGATCGCTCAAGCTGCACATCCCGTCGCTGGCCAACACCAATATGTCGTCCGCGCCGGCCTTGAGCGGCATGGTGGCCAGATCGACCAGTGGGATGTCCTCGCCCACTACTGCCGAGCGCAGGGCGTTGCGCGCCGGGTGGGTCGACAGCGATACAGCCGACAACTCGCCCCGATCGACGCGCGCCTGCAGCACCGGCATCATCGAATGATCTTCGTTCAGCCGCTGCAGCGCGCCGTTGCTGTAGAGCCAGAGCGGCGAATCGCCGACGCTGACCCAATCGAGTTGGCCCTGTCGCGCCACCAACCCGACCAAGGTACAGCCCATGCCCAGCAGATCCGGGTTGTTCTGGCTCTTATGCGCGATGGCCTCGTTGGCGGCGATCAGCGATTGGCGCAGGCGTTCGGCAGTCTCGCCGCCCTGCGATTGGAAGCGCTCGGCAAAACGCTGCACGGCGATCTCGCTGGCCACCGCGCCGCCGGCGTGCCCACCCATGCCGTCAGCCAACACCGCCAGCATGGCGGCTTGTCCCTGTTCGGTCCGAATTGTGGTGACGGCACATTTGTCTTCCTGATAATCGCGGCCGCCCTGGATGCTACGCGACGCCGCAAGCCAAGCTTCACTCATTCGTCCCGCCCATCGACCCCACGCCTGCACATTGCCACGACCGCAAGCCATCCCGGTGGGCGGGCCATGGTAGGTACAACGCCGCTATGCTGCAAGGGAAGGCCAGTCAATCGTGAGGTTTTAAGTCGAAGCGCCTGGCGAATTGACCGTCGGCGTCGCGCTAGGCGCGCCGCCCGCGACCAGAGCTGCGGCCGGGACCGGCGGCAATAGGCGCAGCAACGCATCGGCGCTGGTGGCGAAGCGGCCCAGCATGATCGGCTCCTCGTGGCTGATGAAGGCCTGGCGGATCCGCTTCCAGCTTTCGCCTTCGCGGTGCCAGCTGCCCGACGCGCTGGCCCGGTCGGTCAGATAGAACCGTCCGTCGCTGCCCTGCACCAACTCGGCGTGATGGCGCGACACGGTGGGGTCGGTGACCACGATATCGCAGTCGGGATGGCGGCCGATCAGATAGGTGCGGATGCGCATGCCCCAATCTTTACCCAGAATAGCCTGCATTGTGAAGCGTCCTGCTAGCCCGCCCCATTAGCCCACCACGTGTTCGGGTAGGCCGCGACCGGTGGCGCGGAAGCGGAAGCGCAGCTTGCCCAGCTCGACGATGTCGCCGTTATGCAGAGGTGCGGTCTGCACTTGCGTCAGGTTGACGAACAGACCCTTGCCCGAACGCAAATCGGCGACGCTGAAACTGCCGTCCGAAGACCGGTGGATCACCGCGTGATGGGCGGCGACCGAGGCGTTGGCAAGCACCAGGTCGTTGTCGCGGCTGCGGCCGATGCGGAACAAGGTGCCGGTCACGCCGATATGCGTGCCGTCGCCCTGTAAAGGCTCGAGCCAGGCTTCGGGTTCGTCGAAATGCCCGTCGGCCAGGCGCTTGAGATATCTACGCCGGCCGCGGCGCTGAAGATCGATCAGCATGGCGATAGCGCCCAACACGAACACGCCGACCAGTCCCACTATCACCTGATTGGTCGGCTGCTTGATCCAAAGCTGCCAGCCGCGTTCGGGCGGCGGCGGCAGGCCGGGCAACACAACGTCGAGTGAGGCGCCGCCGTTGGAGATGTTGATCTGCACGATGACCACGCCGCCGGCGGCGAATTGCTCCGGCGTCAATTGGAAGTAGACCCGCCCGCCGCTATCCAGCGAATCGAATGGCTCGCCCAGCGCCGCCGGCGGCAGGCCGAACTTGTCGTCCGCGGCATAGAATTTGCCGCCGGTGTCCTCGGACAGGCGCTGCAGCGATTTCAGCGCCGCGGTTTGCGCCGGTGTGCGGGCAAAGCCGAAAGTATAGATCGCCATATCGTTGGCGCGGCCGGCCGCCACTGCGTCCTCGAATTTATAGGCGGTGTCATCCGACAGGCCGTCGGAGAACAGGAAGATGGCGCGCCGGCTAGCCGGCGACACCGCCAGCTGCGTGATCGCCGACATCAAGCTGCGATAAAGCTCCGTGGTCATGCCGGTCGCCCTGATTTGGGGCAGCGCCGCTAGCACCGTGGCCGCGTCGGAACCCGGCGGCACTTTAATCGCCAGATCGCTGTCGAACGTGGCCAGGCCGAAGCGCTGATAGGGCTTGGCTGCGCGCAGCATCTCGGTAATCGACGCGATCACCCGCTCGATCGCCGGCTGGCGCAACGCGGTGCTGGTGTCGATCA
>JBBSNV010000031.1:0-10179 GCA_038260375.1 Reyranellales bacterium | reverse complement strand
CCAAGCCCGGCAGCTATCTGGCGCCCGGCGTGCTGTCGTCGATCCTGGGCTATGGTTATCAGACCTGGATTTCGGCGGGCGAGCGGCGGCGCTTCAGCCTGATCGGCATTCAGGGCCAGACCATGCTGATCGACCCGGTGAGCAAGATGGTGCTGGTGCATACCGCCGTGCGGCTGAACTTTGCCGGCGGGCCGGCCAATGTTGAAGTCGCTGGGCTGTGGTACGCGGTGTTGGCGCAATACGGACCGCAGTAATTAGCCGGGTATGAGCCGGCGCCGTAGCGCCTCGTTCTCCGCTTCCAATTCAAGAATTCGCGCCTGCAGTTTCTCGATACCGGGGCGGATTTCCGCTTCGGTGAAGCGCTGGATGATGTGCTGGCGGCAGTTGATGTCCCAGGTCAGTAGCTCGAAGACGATGGCGCGCTCGGGCTTCTTGGCCAGGGTCAGCCCTTCGCTCAGCCGCGCGGTCAACGCGGTATCGTCTTCCACCACCTTAGCTTTGCCCCACAGCTTGACCCGCGTTTGGCTGGCGTAGTCCATCAGGAAGATGAAGGCTTGGCTGTTCTCGGCCAGATTGCCGATGGTGATATATTGCTTGTTGCCCGGCAAATCGGCGAAACCCAACGTGGTGCTGTCGAGCACGCGCAAGAAGCCGGGCGGCCCGCCGCGATGCTGGATATAGGGCTGGCCCGCGGCCGAAGCGGTGGCGAGATAAAAGGTGTCGCGGCGTGCCAGGAAGGTGGTCAGCTCCTCGTTGATCTGGTGCGGCCAGGGCCGCTGCTCGGCCTGGCGCGCATATTGCCGGCGCGAACCCAAGCGCTCTTGGGCAGCTTTGACGCTGGCCGAGAAAGCGATGTCGCTGGGCGTTGCATCCATGGCGGCCTCCTCGGTCAGACGACGGGTCCATCGAGCTTGAAGTTGCCCTTGCGGTCGTGGATGTCGAGCACCCAGATGTCGTAATCGCGCTCGCGGGCGCGTGCCACATAGGCGGTGGCGGTCGGGCCATCGACCGGCTCGGGCCCAGTGCCGCGCATCCAGCCGCGCTCGCCCTCGACGGTTAGTATCTGGGTCCAGACGATATGGCGGCCCTCGGCGTCCTCGACATCGACCAGGATGGCGCCGGAATCGGGGTCGCCCTTATGCGCCACCACGGCCGGAATGTGGTTGCGGTCGCAGGTGCGGATTTGGGCCAGCACCCAAAGCTCGGATTTCAGCCGCGGCGTCATAATAGAGAGCGATAGCTGGCCATCGCCCGGCGCGCAAGCCGGGCGAGTGAGCAAGAATCGCCGGCGCAAGCCGCGCTTGACGCTAAGCTTGACGTAAAGCCTGGCGCCCTTTACCCAAACGCCGCGCCTTATAAGGATTAGTTTTGAGCCAGTCCGCCGCCCAGACCGCAGCGCTTGCCGCCGTGCCCGTCGATGCTTCGTTGCCCGAACCGGTAACGCGCCGGCGCACTTTTGCCATCATCTCCCATCCCGACGCCGGCAAGACCACCTTGACAGAAAAGCTGCTGCTGTTCGGCGGCGCCATCCATATGGCAGGCCAGGTCAAAGCCCGCGGCGAAAATCGCCGGGCGCGCTCGGACTGGATGAAGATCGAGCAGGCGCGCGGTATTTCCGTGACCACCTCGGTGATGACCTTTGCCTACGACAACCACATCTTCAATCTGCTCGACACGCCGGGCCACGAAGATTTTTCCGAAGACACCTATCGCACCTTAACGGCGGTCGATTCGGCGGTGATGGTGATCGATGCCGCCAAGGGCATCGAAGCGCGCACCCGCAAGCTGTTCGAAATCTGCCGGCTGCGCGATGTGCCGATCATCACCTTCATCAATAAGATGGACCGCGAAGCACGCGATCCGTTGTCTCTGCTCGACGAAATCTCCGACAAGCTGGCGCTGGATTGCGCGCCGATGAGTTGGCCGGTCGGCTCTGGTGCCGATTTCAAGGGCTGCTACGACTTGGTCAACGACACCTTGTTGCTGTTCGGCGAGGCCGCGCGCGGCGCGCTGGGCGAGACCGTGGTCTGCCACGGCATCGACGATCCCAAGCTGGCTGAGGCCTTGCCCGCGGCGCAGCTCGACAAGCTCAAGCAGGATGTCGAATTCGTGCGCGGCGTCTGTCCGCCATTCGACCTGGAATCCTATCGCGCCGGGCATCTGACGCCGGTTTATTTCGGCAGCGCGCTGAATAATTTCGGCGTGCGCGAAGTGCTGGACGGCTTGGGCCGTTACGCCCCGCCGCCACGACCGCAACCTGCCGAGCCGCGCGCCATCGAACCATCCGACCCGCAAGTCACCGGCTTCGTGTTCAAGGTCCAGGCCAATATGGACCCCAACCACCGCGATCGCGTGGCGTTCTTACGTTTATGTTCAGGCCATTTCCGCCGCGGCATGAAATTGCGCCAGGTGCGCTCGGGCAAGACCATGACGGTCAGCTCGCCGATTTTGTTCTTTGCCCAGGACCGCGAATTGGCCGACGAGGCCTGGCCGGGCGACATCGTCGGCATTCCCAATCACGGCACTTTGCGGGTCGGTGACACTCTGACCGAAGGCGCCGATCTCAAGATCACCGGCATCCCCAACTTCGCGCCGGAAATATTGCGTCAAGTAAGGCTGGACGATCCGATGAAGTCCAAGCAGATGCGCAAGGCGCTCGAGGATTTGGCCGAGGAAGGCGTTACCCAAGTGTTCCGTCGTGTGATTGGCGGGCAATGGGTGGTTGGCGTGGTCGGCCAATTGCAACTCGATGTGCTGGAGACGCGCATCGACAGCGAGTACGGCGTGAAGATGGCGTTCGAGGCCGCGCCTTACGATGCCGCGCGCTGGGTCGAGGGCGATCAGGCCAAGGTCAAAGCCTTCCTCGACGGCAATCGCGGCAGCATGGCCGAAGACCGCGACGGCTCGCCGGTGTTCCTGGCGCGCAACGCCTGGGAGCTGAGCCATATCCAGCAGAAATACCCCGACGTGATTTTGCGCACCACGCGCGAGCGCTCTTAACCTCTCCCACGGGGAGAGGTCGACTGCGCGAGCAAAGCGAGTGCAGTCGGGTGAGGGCCAGTCGAAGAGTCTTCGTTTAGGCCCCCTCACCCGCTCGCTAGCGCTCGCGACCTCTCCCCGTGGGAGAGGTTAAGAATCTTTACTCCGCCGCCTTGCCCAGTTGCGGCGTGGCGGCGATGGCGGCCAGCACGGCATCGAGCTTGGTGCCCTCTTCGTCGCCCAAGGCCGCGACCTTGGCATTGGCGATGGCGTCTACTGCAACGGACGGCGGCATCATGCCGAGCAGCGCGGGTTCGACGATCTGGCCGAAGATGCGGTCGAAGCGGCCCCAGCCGCGCTTATGGGTATCGCCATAGCCTTTGATCAGCTTTGCGCAATCGGCGATCTCGCGCGCGAGTGCCGGGCTCAAGGGCAGGGCGGCAACGATGGCGCGCAGCCAGCGTTCGGTCAGCGCCTGCTCGTCGCGCCAGCGCAAGGACTTGGGCCGCATCCAGCGCAACTTGCTGAGGAACTTCAGCCGCAAAAAGCCGAAGATCGAATTGCTTTTGATGTGCATGCCGACATAGACGCGGCCCAACCAGCCGCGCTTGGCGCTTAAGCGCAAGATCGGTTCGGCCAAACGCGGCGGCAGGATCGAGCAGATTTCTTCGATGCCAGGTTTGAAGTAATCGATCACGTTGAGCGGCTCGCTGGCTTTGGCGCGCACTTCGCGGCGCACATTGGCGGCACGGACGGGATCGATCTTGAGCTGCGCCACGCGGATCACGTCGTCGAACGCCATGCGCACGGCCAGATGCCGCGCCACTTCGCGCAATAGGCTGCCGTCGCTGCCCACACGGGTTTCGCCGTCGCGGATCGTCGCCAAGCGGTCGAGGTAAAGCTGGGCGTAAGCGGCGTTCTGGTAATCGACCAGCCGGCCGACGCCGATCTCGATTATGGATCGTGCAGGCCCATCGAACGCCGCCAATTGCTGCGCCACCGATTGGCGCGCGGCTTGCGGCGGGCGAGTAACAGGTACGGCGGGTTGCGTCACCGCGGCGCGGCCGGCCTCGAAACCGGCGATGTTGGCGGCGACCGACTTTCCCTCGGCCTTGATCGCGGCGATGAAAGCGTTGGCCGGGATCGGCAGGCGATTGGTCCCGGCGAGAGCGCCCAACATCACGGCGCTGATCGGCGAGCCGCTGTGATTGGCCAGGGCTTGCATGTCGATCAGCACACGTTCGGTCGCGCGCTGCTCGACGGTTTGCAACAGGCTGTTCATGTCGAAACGGCCGTCGCCCAGCGCGGTCTTCTCGGCGACGGAATAGACGCGATGGGTCGAGGCGATCAGCAAGGTACGGTCGGGCGTGACGAAGCCATTGCCGGCGGCGCGGCCGGCTTCAAGCAACTCGCTGGCCAGCATGACATCGACCTCGCCCATCGCCGGCAGCAGCGCGAACAACGGCTGGCGGCCGGCGAGTTCGGTTCGGGTCTGCGGAAAAATTTCGATGTAATAGGTGGTGGCGCCGGTGCGCTGCGCCACGCCGGGCACCGAGGTGGCCTGCACCGGCAGGTCGCACGCGATGGCGGCTTGCACGATCCAATCGGTCAGCACGCCGCCGCCTTCGCCGCCTAGCGCGGCGATCAGCAGAGTAACGGGGCGCTCTACAGTCATTCGGCAGCGACCGGCTGGGGTGTGGCAGTAGAAGAGGGCGCGCGGCGCGTGCCGTTCATCCAGCCGATCACCGTGGCGCGGAACGAGGCCAGCGTGCGGTCGTACCAGCGCGGGTTCTGCACGATCTCGGCGCGATAGAACGAGGGGCACAGCACGGCGGCGTGGGCCACCTCGCCGCACAGCCCGCAGCCGACGCAATCGTTGTCCACATGCGCCACCGGATCGGATTTCAGCGGATCGGGGTTGGGGGCGATGGTCAGCGATGGACAGGCCGATAGCCGCACGCAGGCATGATCGCCGGTGCAAGTGCGCTCATCGACGCCGTAGCGCGTGCGTACCACGCGCTGGCCGCGCGCCACTTGAGCAGCAATCTGTGGCTTTATGCGGCGCTGGCGCGCCAGCTGGCATTCGCCGTCGGCGATGATGACCTTCAAGCCCTTCTGCTTGGTGGTCATGGCCTGGCGCAAGGTCGAAATCATCTTGGGCAGCGAGTAAGTACGGACTGTGCGCAGCCAAGTCACGCCCATGGCGCGCAAGGTGGTCTCGATGTCGCTGGTGCTGTTGTCGTCTTTCCGGTTGCCCTTGGAGTTGGGCAGGAACTGCGCGCCGGTGGCCGAGGTGTAGCCGTTCTGCAGGATCACCAGCACGCCGTCGCCGCGATTGAACAGCGACGAAGACACGCCGCTGACCACGCCGTTATGCCAGAAGCCGCCATCGCCCATCACCGCGATCGGTCGCTTGTCCAGCATCGGCCCGACGCCAGCGGCTGAAGCCAGCGACATGCCATAGCCCAGGATCGAATTGCCCAAGCTGAATGGGGCAAAGGTCGCAAAGGAATGGCAGCCGATATCGGTGGCGATATGGGTGGGGCCGATCTCACGTTGCAGCAGCTTGATGGCGGTGAACAGCGGTCGCTCGGGGCAACCGGTGCAGAAATTGGGCGGCCGCGTCGGTAGCTCGCCGCCCAAAGCGGCTAGCGCCGTGCTGCGGCCTTGCTTGAGCGCTTGCAGGCGATTGCTGCGCTCGATGTCGATCAGATGCGGCGCGTGTTGCACCACGAAACGCTGCACGCCATCGGCCAGCACTTCAGCGGTGTATTCGCCGGCCATCGGCAGCACGTCCTTGCCGACGATCTTGGTTTGCAAATCGGCGCGGCGGAGCATGGAGTTGAGCGATTGTTCGATGTAGTCAGGTTGGCCTTCCTCGATCAGCAGGACTGCGTCTTTGCCGGCGCAGAATTGCAGGATCTGTTCCGGCACCAACGGGTGAGTGACGTTGAGCACCAGCACCGGCAGGCGCGCCTGGCCAAAGGCATCGGCCAAGCCCAGCTGGCTCATGGCGCGCAAAGCTGCGTTATAGAGCCCGCCTTGCACGATCACGCCGACCGACTTTTCCGGCGCGTCGAAGATTTCGTTCAGGCCGTGATCGAGGATGAATTTGCGCGCCGCCGGCAGACGCACCTCGTGCTTGTGCTTTTCCTGGCGGAAGGTGGCGGGCGGATGCGAGAGCTTGTCGTAATTCTGCGGCGCTGGGCCTGCCAGCAGATGCTTGCGCGAATAGGCTGGCGCGATGTTGTCCTTGGCGGTGAATTCGCCGGTGACGTGGCAGGCGCGGATGCGCAGCTCCATCATCACTGGCGTGTTGGTGGCCTCCGACAATTGGAAGCTCTTTTCCACCAGGTCGACGATGGTCGGCAGATTGGGCCGTGGATCGAGCAACCAGACCGACGACTTCAACGCGAAAGCATGGCTGCGTTCCTGAATGACGCTGGCGCCTTCGCCGTAGTCCTCGCCGACCACGATCAAGGCGCCACCCATCACGCCGGCCGAAGCCAGGTTGGACAAAGCGTCGGAGGCCACGTTGGTGCCGACGATCGATTTCCAGGTGACGGCGCCGCGCAGCGGATAGTTGATCGAGGCGGCCAGCAGCGCCGCGGCCGAGGCCTCGTTGGCGCAGGTTTCCAAGTGAATGCCCAACTCGTCGAGCATGTCCTGCGATTCGACCAGGACATCGACCAGATGCGACACCGGCGCGCCTTGATAGCCCCCGACATAGGCGACGCCCGATTGCAGCAGCGCCTTGGTCACGGCCAGGATGCCTTCGCCGCGGAAGGTCTCGCCGGCGCGCAGGCGCAGCGACTGCACTTCTTTCTTGAAAGAACGTTCCATCTTGTTTCCGGTCTTTTCGCCTGTTTCTTGCGGAAAACTTAACATGGCAGCCGCTCCGGGCCAATTGTTTGATACCCCAACCAAACCGATTGCGGCGCGGTTTCCTTCCTCCTAGACTTTGCGCCAATCAAATCCGGCACCAAGCCGGATCATTCGGGAGGAAGAAATGTTCAAACGCGTTGCATTGGCATCGGCTATGGCGTTGGCGTTGGTTGCAGGACCGGCGATCGCGCAAGACAAGCCGGTCGAATTGAAATTCGCCCATTGGCTGCCGCCCAATCATCCGCTGCAGCCGTTGGGCTTCGAGCTATGGGCCAAGGATGTCGAAAAGGCGTCGGGCGGCTCGATCAAGGTCACGCTCTATCCGGCGCAGCAACTCGGCAAGGCGCCCGACCATTACGACATGGCGCGCGACGGTATCGCCGATATCGCCTGGATCAATCCGGGCTATCAGCCGGGCCGCTTCCCGGTGATCGCGGCGGGCGAGCTGCCGTTCCTGATCAACAACGCCAAGGCAGGCTCCGGCGCGTTCGACAAATGGTATCGCAAATACGCCGCCAAGGAGATGAAGGACGTCAAGGTGTGCCTGGTGCATCTGCACGATCCGGGCACCTTGCATTCCAAAATCGCCATCACCAACCCGTCGCAGATCAAGGGCATGAAGATCCGCCCGGCGCATGCCACGATGGGCCAGTGGGTCACCCTGCTGGGTGGTACCAATGTGCAGGTGTCGGCGCCCGAATCGCGCGACGCGCTGGAGAAGGGCACGGCTGACGCCATCACCTTCCCGTGGAACTCGATCATCATCTTCGGCATCGACAAGGTGGTGAAGTATCATCTCGATTTGCCGATGTATGTCACGACCTTTGCATGGGTCATGAACAAGGCCAAGTACGAGGGCATGTCGGCGGCGCAGAAGAAAGTGATCGACGATCACTGCACCACCGAATGGGCGCAGAAAGTGGCCTCGGGCTGGGCCGATAACGAGGATTCCGGCCGCGGCCTGCTGGCCAAGGAACCGGGCCACACCATCGTCAAGCCGTCGGCGGCCGATATCGACGCCTGGAAGAAATCGGCCGACCCGCTGCACCAGAAATGGGCCGATGCGGTGAAGAAAGCCGGCTACGATCCGGCGCAGGTGATGAAGGAACTGACCGACGACCTGAAGGCCGCCAAGTCGTTGTACTAGGCTTGGCCGGGTAGTTTCGGGCAGGCCTGCGGGGTCAAGCGTGCAGCGCAAGACGCTGTTGGACCGAATGGTCGCGGCCGCCGATGGGGCGGCCGCGATTTTTTTGGCGGTCATAACGTTGCTGACTTTTTCCGACGTGATACTGCGCGCCATCAGCAAGACGGCGTTGGCGTCGTGGTTCCCACACGATCTGGGCCAGCGCGTTCTCGACATCATCCCGGGCAACGTGCCGGACGGCTTTGCGTTCGGCAAATTGGCGTTGTGCATCGGCCTGTTCTGGGGCCTGGCCGGCTGCTGTTATCGCGGCGAGCATATCGAGGTCGACGTCTTCTGGCAGATGATGCCGCGCTGGTGGCGGCGCGTGACCGACTACTTCGCCGTCACCGTCACCGCGCTGTTCATGTTCGGCTTGAGCTATATGACGTTCCTGCGGGTCGGTTCGGTGCGCGCTTCGGGCGAGGTGACGCCCGATCTGCTGGTGCCGCTGTGGCCGTTCTACGGCGTTGCCTGGTTCGGCCTGGCGGTCGGCACCTTGCTGTTGGTCGTGCGCTTTCGTCAGATCGCCCGCGACCATCACCCCGCGCCGGTGGAGTGAGTGGGCGAATGAGCGGCGATGCGATTGCCATTCTTGCCTTCGTCGTGCTGTTTGCGCTGATGACGTTGCGCGTGCCGGTCGGCATCGCCATGGGCGCGGTCGGCGTCGGCGGCTTTGCCGCGGTCAGCGCCACCCAGCCGGCGCTCAATCTGTTCGGCATCGTGCCGCTGCGCACCGGCAACGATTACGATTTGGCGCTGATCCCGATGTTCATCCTGATGGGCTCGCTGGCCACCGCCTCGGGCCTGAGCCGCGAATTGTTCCGCGCCTCGAATGCCTGGCTGGGCCATCGCCGCGGCGGGCTGGCCATCGCCACCATTGCCGCGTGCGGTGGCTTTGCCGCGATCTGCGGCTCTTCGGTGGCGACGGCGGCGACCATGGCGCGGGTGGCGCTGCCCGAAATGCGCCGCTTCGGCTATTCCGACAAATTGGCGACCGGCGTGATCGCGGCCGGCGGCACTTTGGGCATTCTCATTCCGCCCTCGATCGTGCTGGCGATCTACGGCTTCATGACCCAGCAGGATATCGGCCGGCTGTTCATCGCCGGCATCGCGCCCGGCATCCTGGCGGTGCTGCTGTATATTTTCACCGTCAGCCTGATCGGCTGGCTCAATCCCAAGGACGTACCGGTCGGCGAAAAATCCTCGTGGCAGGAGCGCAAGCGCTCGATGCTCGACGTCTGGGGTGTGCTGGCGCTGTTCGTGTTCATCATCGGCGGCATTTATGCCGGCATCTTCACCGCGGTCGAAGCGGCGGCGATGGGCGCGGTCGGCGCCTGGCTAATCGGCATTTTGCGCAAGCGGCTCGACTGGCCCAGCACCATGGCCTGCCTGGTCGAAAGCCTGCGCACCTCCGCCGGCATTTTTATGGTGTTGGTGGGCGCGTTCCTGTTCGGCTACTTCCTGGCCATCACCCAGGCGCCGGCCCATTTCAGCGAATGGATGCTAGGCCTCCAACTCGGCAAGTACGGCACCATGGTGGTGATCTTGCTGGCCTATCTGGCGCTGGGCTGCGTCATGGACGCGATGGCCATGATCATCCTGACCATTCCGATCTTCTTTCCCATCGTGCAGCAGCTGGGGTTCGACCCGATCTGGTTCGGCGTGGTCATCGTCATGACCGTGGAGTTGGGCCTGATCACGCCGCCGGTCGGCATGAACGTCTATGTCATCAACGGCGTGGCGCGCGACGTCAGCCTGGTGACGATCTTTCGCGGCGTGGCGCCGTTCGTGCTGACCGATATCGTGCGGCTTGCGATCCTGGTAGCCTTCCCGGTAATTGTTACCTTCCTGCCCTCTTTGATGGAATGAGACGAACATGAGTATTCAGCGTTTCGACACCGGCCCGCGCATGAGCCAGGCCGTGGTGCACGGCAACACCGTCTATCTGGCCGGCGTGGTGGCCGACGACACCAAGCTTGACACCAACGGCCAGGCCAAACAGATCATGGCCAAGATCGATGCGCTGCTGGCCAAGGCCGGCACCGACAAGAGCAAATTGTTGTCGGCGGTGATCTACATCACCGACATGGCGAACTTCGCCGACATGAACAAAGCCTGGGATGCCTGGGTCT
>JBBSNV010000030.1:0-10203 GCA_038260375.1 Reyranellales bacterium | reverse complement strand
GTCAGGCGCGCGCCGGCCGGCTTGGCGCCGTTCAAATACTTGCCGTTCAAGGTGCCCATCGCCAAGGGCGAATAGGCCAGCAAGCCGCAATCCTCGCGCATGGCGATCTCGGCCAGGCCGATCTCGAAACTGCGGTTGAGCAAATTGTACGGGTTCTGGATCGAGGCGATGCGCGGCAGGCCTTTTTGTCCGGCCAGACGCAGGAATTCCATGGTGCCCCAGGGCGTCTCGTTGGACACGCCGATATGGCGCACCTTGCCGGCCTTGACCAGGTCCTGCAGCGCGCCGAGCGTTTCCTCGAACGAGTTGAAATCGTCGTTGGGGTCGTGCTCGTAACCCAACCGGCCGAACATGTTGGTCTTACGGTCGGGCCAGTGCAGCTGATAAAGATCGACGTAGTCGGTCTGCAGGCGCTTCAAGGAATCGTCGATCGCTTGATCGATGTTCTTCTTGTCCAGCGCCGGGCCGTTGCGCAGCCAAGTGATGTCGCGACCGCGGCCGGCCACTTTGGTGGCCAGGATGATTTTGGCGCGATCTTTGCGTTTTTTCAGCCAGGTGCCGATATAGCGTTCGGTGGTGCCCTGCCAATCGGCCTGCGGCGGCACCGGATACATCTCCGCCGTGTCGATGAAATTGACGTCGCGCGAGCGCGCGTAGTCGAGCTGCTGGTGCGCGTCGGCTTCGCTGTTCTGGCTGCCCCAGGTCATGGTGCCGAGACAGATCAGGCTGACATCGAGGCCGGTGCGGCCGAGCTTACGGTACTGCATGTTTAATCCTGGGGTGAAACTCGCGGAAGTGAACGGCGGGGAGGAGCGTCTATAGCGCGGCCCGGCCGGCTGGAGCAAATCACCTTTTGACGGAATCGCTTTGGATTTCGGCAAAAGGTGTGAATTTGCTCGACCCTTTAAAAAAGAGCGGATCCTGATCCGCTCTGGCGCAATGCTGCGGCGGGACGCGCGTCAGGAGCCGCCGGCTTTGGCATCCAATGCTTTTTCGACATAGGGCAGGATGCGCTCGACCATTACCTCGACGCCCTTGGCGTTGGGGTGGATGCCGTCGGCCTGGTTCAAATCCGCTTCGGCCGCCACGCCGTCGAGGATGAACGGATAAAGTGGCACGCCATGCTTGGCCGCCAGCCGCGCATAGATGGTTTTGAACGCCTCGCCGTAGTCGCGGCCATAATTCGGCGGCGCCAGCATGCCGGTCAGCAATATCTTCGCGCCGCTATTTTTCAGTTTGCCGAGAATCGCATCGAGATTGGCCTCGCTGGATTTCGGGTCGAGCCCGCGCAGCGCATCGTTGGCGCCCAGCTCGACGATTACCAGATCGGGCTTATCGGACAGGGTCCAGTCCAGCCGCGCCAGCCCGCCCGCGGTGGTGTCGCCCGACACGCCGGCATTGGTCATTTTGATGTCGCGTCCCTTGGCTTTCAAAGCGGCCTCAAGACGCGACGGGAACGATTGCGCTTGGGGTAGGCCGTAGCCGGCGGCAATACTGTCGCCCAGCACCGCGATCGATACCGGTTCGGCCGCTTGCGCTGGCATCGTCAGGCTGACGAATAGAAAAACAGCGAACGCCGCAATAACAAGCAGCGGCTTTATCGAACCGTCATAAACCACTTCGACAACTGCGCGGCGTCTGCGCCGCTCGATGCGCCAGGCGGTCGCTACGGCGAAAGCAGCCTTGCTTTGGCTGCTTATTTCCGCTGCTGTGCTGCAAAATAGACGTGGAGTTGGGGCCATGATTCGCCTGCGCGATGTTTACCTAGAGTTGTCCAGTGCGGCCGGTCCGGTCAATATCCTGCGCGGCGTCGATTTGCAGGTCGATGCGGGCGAAACCGTGGCCATGGTTGGGCCGTCGGGGGCCGGCAAGTCGAGCCTGATGATGGTGGTGGGTGGCCTGGAGCGGGCGACCAAGGGCGGGGTCGAGGTCGCGGGTCGGAATCTCGCCAAGCTCGACGAGGATGGTTTGGCCACTGTCCGGCGCGACAATGTCGGCATCGTGTTCCAGGGCTTCCATCTGATCCCGACCATGACGGCGTTGGAGAACGTGGCGCTGACGTTGGAATTCGCCGGCGCCGATAACGCCTTCGAGCGCGCCGCCGAAGCGTTGCGCCACGTCGGATTGGACCATCGCCTCAAACACTATCCGGCGCAACTGTCGGGCGGCGAGCAACAGCGCGTCGCCGTGGCCCGCGCTTTCGTCGGCAAACCCAAGTTGTTATTGGCCGACGAACCGACCGGCAATCTCGACGGCGCGACCGGCCGGGCCATCATGGATTTGCTGTTTTCCCTGGTGTCCAATTCGGGCGCGACGTTGCTGCTGATCACCCATGACGAGGCACTGGCGCATCGCTGCCGGCGGGTGGTGCATATCGCCGATGGCCGCATCGCCAGCGACAATCTGCTGGCGGCGTGAGAGCGGCCGCGATGAAATCCTGGCGTTTGGCTCTGGCCATCGCGCGGCGCGAATTGCGCTCGGGCCTGGCCGGCTTTCGCATCTTCCTGGCCTGTCTGGCCTTGGGCGTGGCGGCGATCGCGGCGATCGGCTCGTTCTCGCGCGCGGTCGAGGAAGGCCTGCGCGCCGATGCGCGGCTGATCCTGGGCGGCGATCTGGAACTGCGCGTGGCGCAGCGCGGCGCCAGCGACGAGCAGAAAAAATACCTCGAGAGCCTGGGCCAGCTGGCCGAAATCATAGAGCTGCGCACCATGGCGCATCGTCCCACCGGTAGCGCCGCCGATCCGAGCTTGATTCAACTTAAAGCGGTCGACGGAGATTACCCGCTGTTCGGCGGACTGGTTCTGCAACCGGCGATTTCACCGAGCGAAGCGCTGTCCCAGCGCGACGGCATCTATGGCGCGGCGGTCGAAGACCTGGTGCTGCGCCGCCTCAACGCGAAGCTGGGCGACCGGCTGACGATCGGCGATGCCGAATTCGAGATTCGGGCGGTGATCATGCGCGAACCCGATCGCGGCTTGAACGTGTTCGCCATCGGGCCGCGGGTAATGATCGCGCTCGACGCGGTGCCGGCGACCGGCCTGCTGCAGCCGGGCTCGCTGGTGTCCTACAACTACATGCTGGCGCTGAAACCGGGCGGCGACTATCGCGCGGTCGAACGCGAGATACGCCAACGCTATCCCGATGCCGGCTGGCGCATTCGCGGCATCGATCAGGCCGGCGGCAGCTTACGATTATGGGTCGATCGGCTGGGCTCGTATCTCGGGCTGATCGGATTGGCGGCGCTGCTGGTGGGCGGCGTCGGCGTCGGCAATGCCATCGATTCGTTCCTGGTCGAGCGGCGGCGCACCATCGCGGCGCTGAAATGCCTGGGCGCCTCCGGCGCCTTGGTGTGGCGCATTTATATCGCCCAACTCGGCTTGCTATCGCTGCTGGGGGTGGCGATCGGCCTGGCGATCGGCGC
This sequence comes from Reyranellales bacterium, assembly GCA_038260375.1. Lineage (GTDB taxonomy): Bacteria > Pseudomonadota > Alphaproteobacteria > Reyranellales > JAQSWP01 > JBBSNV01. The sequence continues at coordinate 6,782 of JBBSNV010000030.1, read as the reverse complement.
GGCATTGCCCTTCGTTGCCGCGCCCTTGCTGGCGGGCATTCTTCCCGTGGATGCGCGGGTCGATCTCTACGTGAAGCCGCTGGCTCTGGCCGGATTGTTCGGCCTGTTGATTGCGCTGCTGTTTGCGTTGTGGCCGCTGGCCCGCGCCCGGGCCGAGCCTGCCGCCACCTTGATGCGCGGCGACGCGGTGGAAACGCGCAGCCGCTTGCGCCTGGTCGATTACCTGGCGGTGGGTGCGGTGGCATCGATTGCCGTTGCTGCGGTGGTGTTGAGCGCGGCGCAGCGTTCGGTGGCGCTCTGGTTCGTGGTCGGCGCCATCGGCACCTTCATTGCATTTCCGTTGCTGGCGCGGCTGGTGATGGCGATTGCCGCGCGCATTGCCCATCCGCGCCATCCCACCTTGCGCTTGGCCCTGGCCAATTTGCATCGCCCGGGCGCGGCCACGGTCACGGTGATGCTGTCGCTTGGACTGGGCCTGACCATGCTGGTGGCCACGGCGTTGATCGAAAGCAATCTGCGCACCCAGGTCCAGCAGCGCATTCCGGTCGACGCGCCGGCGCTGTTTTTCGTCGATATCCAGCCCGGCCAGATGGCCGAGTTCGACCGCATCGTGGCGGCGGCGGGCGGCACCGGATTGGAGCGCGCGCCGTCGTTGCGCGGGCGCATCACCCGCATCGCCGGCAAGCCGGTCAACGAAGTGGACATCGATCCCGATGCGCGCTGGGCGATCGATTCCGACCGCGGCCTGACCTATGCAGCGACGCCGCCCGCCGGCAGCCGGGTGGTGGAGGGGCAGTGGTGGCCGGAAGATTATCGTGGGGCCCCCCTGGTGTCGTTCGACGCCAATCTGGCCAAGGGCTTCGGCGTCAAGGTGGGCGACACCATCACGGTCAATCTGTTGGGCCGCGATATCGAAGCGCACATCGCCAATCTGCGCGTGATCGATTGGACCAGTTTGGCGCTGAATTTCACCTTCGTGTTCGCACCCGGCACGTTGGAAAAAGCGCCGCAGACCTGGCTGGCCACGGTCAAGGCGCGCGGTGATGCGGAGGAAGCGGTTTATCGCGCCGTGACCTCGAAGTTTCCCAACATCACGGTGATCCGCGTCAAGGACGCGCTCGACGCGGTGTCGAGCATGCTGGCCAATATCGGCTTGGCGGCACGGCTGGTGGCGGCGATCAGCATCCTGGCCGGACTGCTGGTGCTGGGTGGCGCGATGGCGGCTACGCAACGGCGGCGCGTGCACGACACTGTGGTGATGAAAGTGCTGGGCGCGTCGCGCCGGCGTATCCTGGAAACCTTCGTGCTGGAATTCGCCGCGTTGGGCCTGGTGACCGCCGCCACGGCCTGCGCGCTGGGCTCGCTGGGCGCCTGGTTGGTAGTGACCAAGATCATGAACATGATGTGGAGTTTCTCGATCTCGGTGGCGCTACTGACCGCTTTGGGCGCCACGGCGATTACCTTGGCTTTGGGCCTGATCGGTGCGGTCGGCGCCCTGCGGCAGCGGCCGCTCGCGATCCTGCGCAACGAGTGAGCCGCTAAGGGCTTGATTGGGCTGGCGGAAGCGGCCCGGCGGCAATGACGCCCAAATGCCGCTCGATAATACGACAAAGCACGGGCATGATTGAATTGCAGGGCGACGGTCCCAATATAAGGGCGGCCTAACAGGGATTTACGGAGGCTTTGGAACATGGCGGATAATTTCGGCAATCGTGCTTTCCCGCGTGGCACGACGCGGACCATCGACCAGGCGACATTCGATGTCGGCCTGCGCAAGCACATGCTCAGCGTCTACAACTACATGGCGTCCGGCTTGGCGCTCAGCGGCATCGTGGCGCTGATCATCTTTATGTCCCCGACCGTGGCGTCGCTGTTTTACGGCCGCACGCTCGATGGCCGCATCACCTTCACCATCCTCGGTTACGTCGCGATGTTCGCGCCGTTGGTTATGACGTTCGGCATCGGCCGGGTAATGCGCGGTTCGGCGACCGGCGCCCGGGCATTCTATTGGGTGTTCGTCACCTTGATGGGCATTGGTCTCAGCACCTTGTTGTTCCGCTACACCGGCGCCAGCGTTGCTCGCATCTTCTTCATCACCGCGGGCGCCTTCGCGGGCTTGAGCATTTTCGGCTACACCACCAAGCGCGATTTGTCGGGCTTCGGCCGCTTCCTGATCATGGGCGCGATCGGCGTTTTCTTGGCGCTGGTCGTCAACATTTTCGTCCAAAGCACGATGATGTTGACGGTGATCTCGATCGCCGGGGTTCTGATCTTCGCCGGTTTGACCGCTTACGACACCCAGGCGATCAAGGAACAGTACAACGAGGCATACGACGAAGGCTCGCGCACCAAGATTGCCATCTTCGGCGCGCTGCTGCTGTACCTGAACTTCGTCAATATGTTCCAGTTCCTGCTCTTGCTGTTCGGCAATCGCAACTGACAGCCGGTCGATCCAAACAAACGCCCGGGCCGCAAGGTCCGGGCGTTTTTCTTTGTCTGTCGTGTTGGGGGCCTCAGTGACGATCAACGAATTGCTGCGCAAACCGCTCAGCGCGATCCAAGAGTTCCTGCGCCTGGAAGCGTCGGGCGGCATCGTCCTGGTGGCGGTGGCGGCCTTGGCGCTGATCGTCGACAACTCGCCGCTGGCCTCGCTGTACGACCGGCTGCTCGACCTGCCGTTCGCGGTCAGCCTGGGCAGCTTCGGCCTGTCCAAGCCGCTCATCCTGTGGATCAACGACGGGCTGATGGCGATCTTCTTTCTGCTGGTTGGGTTGGAGATCAAGCGCGAGGTGTTGGACGGCGAGCTGTCGAGTTTGGGCCAGATCGCGCTGCCGGCGGTGGCTGCGATCTGCGGCATGGCGGCGCCGGCTGCGATCTATGTCGCGCTCAATCTGGGCGACGCCACGGCGTTGCGCGGCTGGGCCGTGCCCGCCGCCACCGACATCGCTTTTGCCCTGGGCGTGCTGGCGCTGTTGGGCAGCCGCGTGCCCGCGTCGTTGAAAATCCTCTTGATGGCCATTGCGGTGCTGGACGATCTCGGCGCCATCGTGGTGATCGCGATTTTCTATACCGAGCAATTGTCGCTGACCGCGTTGGCGCTGGCGGCGGTCGGTATCGTGGCGCTGATCGCGCTCAATCGGCTGGGCGTGCGCCGCCTGGCGCCCTATCTGTTGGTTGGCGTCTTCTTGTGGGTGTGCGTGTTGAAATCGGGCGTACACGCCACCCTGGCCGGGGTAGCGGTGGGCTTCGCCATCCCCGCGCGCGACGACGGGCATGGCCATTCGCCGCTCAAGCAGCTCGAGCACGCGCTGCATCCTTGGGTAGCTTACGCCATCTTGCCGATCTTCGCCTTCGCCAATGCCGGCGTCTCCCTGGCCGGCATCTCGTTAAACAGCTTCGCCGCGCCGGTCTCGCTGGGTATTGCCGCGGGCTTGTTCGTCGGCAAGCAGTTCGGCATTTTCCTCGGCATGCTCGTCATGGTGAAACTGAAGCTGGCCCGCATGCCGGCCGATTCCAGTTGGCCGATGCTCTACGCCGTGGCCATTTTGTGCGGCATCGGTTTTACCATGAGCCTGTTCATCGGCGGCCTGGCGTTCGACGAAAGCTACGCCGCGCAGCTGCGGTTGGGTGTGCTGACCGGCTCGATCCTGTCGGCGCTGGCGGGCTACCTGTTGATGAAGGTGTCCGTCAGACGACCGGCTTAGATGCACCTGCCGCCATCGACTTCCAGCGCCACCCCGGTGATGAAGTTGGCTTCGTCCGAAGCCAGGAATAGTGCTGCATTGGCGTGATCGAGCGGCTGGCCCAGCCGGCCCAGCGGCACGGTGGCCTGGAATTTGGCGCGGTTGTCGGCATTGTCGCCGCCCATGAATTGCGCCAATAGCGGCGTTTCGGTGGCCACCGGACAGATGGCGTTGACGCGAATGCCTTTGCCGCCCAGCTCCGCCGCCATCGATTTGGTGGCGATGATCGCGGCGCCCTTGGAGGCGTTGTACCAGGTCAGGCCCGGGCGCGGCCGCAATCCGGCGGTCGAGGCAATGATGATGAAATTGCCCGATTTCTGTTGCTCGAATTCCGGCGTTGCCGCGCGCGAAGCTTGAAACAGGCCCTTCACGTTGACGGCGAAGATCTTGTCGAACTCGTCTTCGGTGACGTCGAGCATCGGTTTGTTCCAATGCGCGACACCGGCGTTGCAGACGAAGATATCGAGCCGGCCGAAATTCTTCTTGGCCGCCTCGACCAGCGCTTGGTTGGCCGCCAGCTTGCTGACATCGCCATCGGCGTAAACCGCCTTGCCGCCGCGCTCGACAATGGCTTTGACGGCTTTGTTGCCGACTTCCGGATTGACGTCGTTGATCACCACCGCGCAACCCTCTTCGGCGAAACGCTTGGCGATGCCTTCGCCGATGCCTTGACCTGCGCCGGTGACGATGGCGACCTTACCTTTGAGACGCATTGCTTCTCTCCCGCTTCTTTTTTTCTAGCCGTGATTGATGGCGATGGTCTTGACCACCGAGAATTCGTGCAGCGCCATGAAGCCTTTCTCGCGGCCGAAGCCCGAGCCTTTGACGCCGCCGAACGGCAGCTCGATGCCGCCGCCGGCGCCGTAATTGTTGATAAAGATCTGCCCGGCTTTGATCGCCTTGGCCAAGCGCATCTGTTTGCCGCCGTCGCTTGTCCAGATGCCGGCCACCAGACCATAGGGCGTGCTGTTGGCGATACGGATGGCGTCCGCTTCGTCCTTGAAGCGGATCGCCGCCAGCACCGGGCCGAACACTTCTTCCTGCGCCAGTATGTGATCGGGCGGCACGTCGCCATAGATCTGCGGCGCCACGTAATAGCCACCCGACGGCGCGTTGGCGGCCACCTCGCCGCCGGCCACCAGCTTGACGCCGGCGCTGGTGGCTTTCTTGATGAAGCCGTCGACGCGCTCTTTCTGTTGCTTGGAAATCAGCGGGCCGACATCGAGATCGCGGTCCCACGGACCGGCGCGCAGGGCTTTGAATTTCTCGGCAACGCGCCCGACGAATTCGTCATAGGCGCGGTCCTCGACCAACAGGCGCGAACCGGCCGAGCAGGTCTGGCCCGCGTTCTGGATGATGGCGCGGGTGATGAACGGCAGCGCCGCTTCGTAATCGGCATCGGCGAACACCACCTGCGGGCTCTTGCCGCCCAACTCCATCGTCACCGGCCGGTTGAACTGCGCGGCGGCGGCTTGCACCAAGCTGCCGACCTGGCGCGAGCCGGTGAAGGAGATGTGATCGATGCCGGGATGGCCGGCCAAAGCGGCGCCGGCTTCCTCGCCCAGGCCCGGCACGATGTTCATGGCGCCGGGTGGGAAGCCCACTTCCAACATCAACTCGCCGACGCGCAGAATGGACAGGCAGGCTTCTTCCGCCGGCTTCATCACCACCGCGTTGCCCATCGCCAAGGCAGCGGCAGCGGAGCGGCCGAAAATCTGCATCGGGTAATTCCACGGAATGATCTGGCCGCACACGCCATGCGGCTCGCGCAGGGTCAGCGCGGTGTAGCCCGCCATGAACGGCAGGGTCTCGCCATGCACCTTGTCGGCGGCGCCGCCGTAATACTCGAAGTAGCGCGCCAGGGCCGTGGAATCGGCCCGCGCCTGGCTGATCGGCTTGCCGGTGTCCTTGGCTTCCAGCACCGCCAGCTCCTCGGCGTGCTCGGCGACCTTTTGCGACAGCTTTACGAGAAGCCGGCCGCGTTCGACCGCGGTGGTCTTGCCCCAGGCGCCATCGAGCGCCGCGCGCGCGGCAATCACCGCAGCATCGATATCGAGCGCGCCGCCGCGGGCGATGCGGGCGAATTCCGAACCGTCGCTGGGATTGAACACCGCAAGCGTCTCGCCTTGGACCGGCTTGCGCCAATCGCCGCCGATCAGGATCTGGCCATCGGGCATGATCGTTCCTCCGAAATTGCTCTTGCTTGATTAACGATGAAATTAGGCGCGCGGCGCCAACGCCGCAATCCGAAACGATTGCACGCCTAGAGCAGCGTGACCCAGTGTTTCACCCATTGAAGAGCTTCTTCATCGGGAAAGGGCTGATTGGTGGCGTCGATTTCCAGCCGTTCGCCGACCTTATGCGCGCCACAGCCGGCGAAGATGGCGTCGAGCTTCTTGCCGCCGAAACAGAACGTATCGGAATAGGTCTGGTCGCCCATGGCGATGACGCCGTAACGTAGCGCCGAGAGGTTTGGCTTGTTCTTTTCCAAGGTTTCGGCCAGACCCAGGATGTTGGTCGGGATATCGCCGTTGCCATGCGTGGCGCAGACGATCAACACCACCTCGTAGCCCGCCAGATCGGCCTGCGATTGGGCGCGATCGGTGGTCACGACCTCGTGGCCATTGGCTGCGATTTCATCTTTCAACACATCGGCCACCATTTGGGCATTGCCCGATTCGGTGCCGACGAGAACGACGGTCTTGGCCATAATGAAACGCTGCAACTCTTCGACATGGAAAACGCGGGCTCTGATAGCGCGCTAAGCAACATAAGTCCACGCTCGGCAGCGTTTGAGAACTACAAGTTGCGTTGTACCTTTCACCGCACGCTATTAGAGCCGCCAACCGCAGATTTCCGGGCAAAAAGCCAAACTAAAACCCCTTTATCGGCTTCGATAGTTTATGATGCGTTTCAACACGCGAAGGAATGTAAAATGAGCAGTGCGATGCCGAAACGAACGCGCGATCAGCGCCCGACCAAGGAAGAACGCGCTCAAGCCTTGAGCGACGCCCTCAGCCTGTCGCCGTCGCGCCACGT
>JBBSNV010000029.1:0-10337 GCA_038260375.1 Reyranellales bacterium | reverse complement strand
TGATCGCCTTGGTCACGCCCATCTCGGCCAGAGTCTGGCCGAAGGCGACGCGGCTCTTGGCCCGCTTGCAGGCCAGTTCGAGCGCACGTTCGGCAACGCCGATCGAACGCATGCAGTGATGGATGCGGCCCGGTCCCAGGCGGCCTTGCGCGATTTCAAAGCCGCGGCCTTCGCCCAGCAACATGTTTTCCTTGGGCACGCGCACGTTGTCGTAGATCACTTCGGCATGGCCATGCGGCGCGTCGTCGTAGCCGAACACATGCAGCATGCGCACGATCTTGACACCCGGCGCATCGGCCGGCACCAGGATCATCGATTGCTGCTGATAGGCCGGCGCCTTGGGATCGGTCTTGCCCATGAAGATGACGATCTTGCAGCGCGGATCGCCCATGCCCGACGACCACCACTTGCGGCCGTTGATCACGTAGTGATCGCCGTCGCGCTCGATGCGCGATTCGATGTTCTTGGCGTCCGACGAGGCCACCGCGGGCTCGGTCATGGCGAAGCAGGAACGGATCTCGCCAGCCAACAATGGCTTCAGCCACTTCTCTTTGTGCTCGGCGGTGCCGTAACGCGCCAACACTTCCATATTGCCGGTGTCGGGTGCGGCGCAATTGGTCGCCTCAGAGGCGATATTGGAGCGACCCAGGATTTCGCACACGGCGCCGTATTCCAGGTTGCTCAAGCCCATCGTGCCGTGGGTATTGCCGTCGCGTTCCGGCGGCAGGAACATGTTCCACAGGCCGCGCTTGCGCGCCTCTTTCTTGAGGTCTTCCATGATCGGCGGGATCTGCCAGCGGTCTTTCTGCTTGGCCATCTGCTCGTGGTAAACTTCTTCCGCCGGATAAATGCAGTCGTCCATGAACTTGCTGACCTTTTCCAGCAGCTCCTTGGTCCGATCCGAATATTCGAAATCCATCATTTCCTCCCTGTTTCGCGGGCGATTATGCCGTTCGCATCCGGCAGCGTCCACCGCGCTAATCCTTGCGGTTGCGCGCGCCGCGGCCGGCCTTTAACTTGGTCGCAACAATGAAAATCGCGCCGGTTGAACCGCAGCGCGGAATTCCGGGAGCGAAAATGGATAGCTTGGTCAAGCCGCCGTTCAAGAAGCTTGCCTATCTGTCGCGCGACATCGAGACCGATCGCCGCGCCGATGGCAGCATCGTGCTGCGCTCGCGCCACAAACTGGCGCCTTATGAGCGGCACATCCCAGCGCTGCTGGCGCGTTGGGCCAAGGAGCGGCCCGATCATGTCTGGCTGGCGCAACGGCGCGGTCCGCAACGCGAATGGTTCAAGCTGACTTACGGCGATGCCAAGCGCCAGGTCGATCGGCTGACCCAGGCGCTGCTCAACCGCAAACTCAGCACCGAGCGGCCGGTGATGATCCTGTCGGGCAATTCGATCGAACATGCACTGCTGACCCAAGCGGCGATGCAGGCTGGCGTGCCGGCGGCGCCGGTGTCGCAGGCCTATTCGTTGATCAGCCAGGATCACAACAAGCTGAAATACGTGTTCGAGCTGCTGACGCCGGGCATGATCCTGGTGCAGAACGGCCCGCCGTTCGAGAGGGCGCTAAAGGCGCTCGATCTAAAGGGCGTGGAGATCGTGCATGTCGATGCGCCGCCGGAAGGCATCAAGTCGACGCCGTGGAGCGAATTGCTCGCCACCGAGCCGACCCAGGATGTCGAACGCGCGCTGGCTGCGCTCGACGGCAAGACCATCGGCAAGTTCCTGTTCACGTCCGGTTCTACAGGTATGCCCAAGGCCGTCATCAACACCCAAGAGATGATGTGCGCCAATGTGACGATGGGTCGCCAGGCGCGGCCGCGTCAGGAAGGCGATCCCGCGCCGGTGATCCTCGACTGGCTGCCGTGGAACCACACCATGGGCGGCAATGCCGCGTTCCACGCGCTGCTGGCCGAAGGCGGCACGCTGTATATCGACGACGGCAAGCCGATCCCCGGCATGTTTGAAGAAACCCTGCGCAACCTGCGTGAAGTCTCGCCCACGTCATATTCCAACGTGCCGGCTGGCTATGCCGCTATCGCCTCGGCCTTGGAAAAAGACGACGCGCTGGCGCGCACCTTCTTCAAGCAGCTCACCGCCATCTCCTATGGCGGCGCCACCCTGCCCGACGATCTCTATCACCGCATGCAGGCGCTGGCGGTAAAATACACCGGCCACCGTATCGTGTTCTTCACCGGCTGGGGCTCGACCGAGACCGCGCCCACCGCCACCGCGACCTATTGGGAGACCGAGCGGGTCGGGCTGATCGGCCTGCCCTTCCCCGGCGTCGAGTTGAAGCTGGTGCCGGTCGGCGACAAATACGAATTGCGCCTGCGCGGCATCATCGTCACGCCGGGCTATTACAAGCGGCCCGATTTGACCGAACAGATGTTCGACGAGGAAGGCTTCTACAAGATCGGCGATGCCGGCGACTTCGTCGATCCCAAGGATCCGAGCCAAGGCTTGGTGTTCAAAGGCCGCGTGGTCGAAGACTTCAAGCTGATGTCCGGCACCTTCGTGCATGTCGGCTCGCTGCGCGTGGCGGCGATCGCCGCCGCCTCCCCCGTCATTCAAGACGCGGTGGTGGCGGGCCAAGACAAGGAGTTCGTGGCGCTGCTGGCCTGGCCCAACATCCTGGCCTGTCGGCAGATCACAGGGGACACTCAGGCGCCGATCGAACAATTGATCGCGCATCCCAAGGTGGTCGAGACGGTGCGTGCCGGCCTCGCCAAGCACAACGCCGCCAATCCCGGTTCCAGCCAGAAGATCAAGCGCGTCATCCTGATGGCTGAGCCCGCCTCGATCGATGGCAACGAGCTGACCGACAAGGGCTATATCAACCAGCGCGCCACGTTGGAGCGCCGCTCAGCCTTGGTCGACAGGCTCTACGCCGCGCCGTCGGACCAGGACGTTGTCGTTATCTGATGGACGCGTTTCGCCTGCATCAGCATCTGGTCGGCCAGCAAGGCTCGCGCCGCAGCCTCAACACGCCGGTGCTGGTGATCGAGCTCGAGGCGATGGAACGCAATATCGCTGCCATGGCCGCGTTCGCGCGCCAGCACGGCAAGAACCAACGACCGCACAGCAAGACCCATAAATCGCACGAGATCGCGCGGCGCCAGATCGCCGCTGGGGCGCTCGGCATTTGCTGCGCCAAGCTGGGCGAGGCCGAAGCCATGGCCGATGCCAATATCCCCGGCATACTGATCACTTCGCCGGTGGTGACGCCGCAAGGCATCGAGCGGCTGGTGGCGCTCAACCAGCGCAGCAAAGGTCTGATGCAGACCACCGACAACGCCAGCAATGTCGCGGCGCTGGAAGCAGCGGCGGCCGATTCCGGCGCCACATTGTCGCTGGTAATCGATATCGATCCCGGCATGCACCGCACCGGCGTCAGCGACGACCCCCAAGTCGTGCGCCTGGCCCGACAAATCACCGACGCCAAGCACCTGCACTTTGCCGGCGTGCAGTTCTATTCCGGCCGGTTGCAACATGTCGAAGATTTCGCCGAACGCCGCCAGTCGGTCGAGCGAGAGACAACGCGACTGAAACGCTTGGTCGAGGAGTTGCGTAGCGCCGGCCTGGCACCGCCGATCGTCACCGGCTCGGGCACCGGCACCCATGGCATCGACGCCAGCTTAGGCGTGTTCACCGAGTTCCAGTGCGGCTCCTACATCTTCATGGACGTGCAATACGAAACGGTCGATCTGCGCGGGGGCAAATTACAGCCGTTCGAGCAATCCTTGTTCGTCGATACCACGGTGATCAGCGCCAACACCAAAGGCATGGCCACCGCCGATGCCGGGCTGAAAGCGTTCTCGACCGACGGGCCGATGCCGATCATCGCTTCGGGCGCGCCGGACGGCTCGAGCTATCGTTTCTTCGGCGACGAATACGGCGCGGTCAGCCTGCCCGAGGGCCAATCGCTCGACATCGGCAGTCTGCTGTCGTGCCAGCCGCCGCATTGCGACCCGACGGTCAATCTCTACGATGCTTATCATGTCGTGCGGGGCGACACCTTGATCGACATCTGGCCGATCTCCGCGCGAGGCCTGTCGCGCTAGCGACATAAAGCAAATCGTCTAGATAATCTTGCCGCCACTCCAGCGCCGATTCAGCAACAGCGCGCCAAACAAAGTCAGCGCCGAGAGCAGCGCCATCGCCAGATAAGCCTGTGCCGCATGATCGCGCACCAGCACGCCGGACAGGCTCAGCGCCAGCCCCATGCCGATGCCCAGCGGCAGCGCGTAATAAAGACTCTGCGCCGAACTCATGGCGCGATCCGGCACCGCCCGTTGCATGAAATACATCGAGGCCAGATGCGCCGCGCCGAAAGTCAGTGCGTGCAAGATCTGCAGCGGAAACAGCAACGCCAGATCCGTGGTCAACGCCAAGCCGCTCCAGCGCAGCACGCCGCCCGCGCCGGCCAAGGCCAGCAAGCCGGTGACGCCGATCTTGGCCAGCACCCGACCGGCGAAGGCGAACAGCAGCACCTCGACTAGCACACCCTCGGCCCATAACAGGCCGATGATGCGGTCGTCGATCCCAGCCTGCTGCCAGATCAAAGTGGCGAAGCCGTAATAGACCGCGTGCGAGACTTGGCTGGCGCCGGCCGCGATCATGAAGACCCAGAACACCGCACTGCCCAGCAAGCGCAGCATGGCGCGCGGCGGCGCCGGCTCGCTGTGCTGGACGCGGACCGGCGCTTGCAGTTGGGTGGCAATCAGCGCGGTAGCAGCGCAAGCGCCCAGCACGCCGAGATAGATCGCATCGACACCCAACGCGCGCAGCAAAAAGCCGCCCGCCAGCACGGCGGCGAGGTAGCCCAGCGAGCCCCACAGCCGCACCCGGCCGTAATCGAAGCGCTTGGCGCCGGCATGGTGGATCGCCAAGCCGTCGGCCAGCGGGGTTTGCGGCGGCCCGGCCAGCGCGAAGGCCATGGTCAGCAACAGCAGCGCCAGGAAGCTGTGCGCCAAGGCAAAGGCGCCAATCACCAACGTGCCCGCCACCGCCAGCGCCACGATCATCGGCCGCGCCACACCGAAGCGGTCGGCGATATGGCCGTAAGACAAGATGGCGCCGACCCGGATCCACTGCCCGCCCAGGAACAGCAGGCCGAGCTGCACCGCATCCAGGCCGCGGCTGGTCAGCCAGACCGGCCAATAGGCCTGCAGCAACCCGCCGACGATGAAATAGGCGGCGTAATAGATCGCAAAGGCGTAAGCGAGCGGAACGACCGGGCGCATATGGAGCAGATCCTACAGTGACGAAATCGCAATGCGATTTCATCACAGTAGGTGAATTTGCTCCAACTTACTAAATCTTAGCTGCGGCTGTTGGCTTGCTTGGACAGAGTTGCACCGCGCAGACTACTGTCAAAACTGTCCAACGGATGGGGAGTAGCTCAATTCCACTTCAAGTGTCGACAAGCTAGAATGCGTCAAACCAATCACTGACCGATCATCATGTCATTGACTCCGATCCATGCCGGCGGAATTGGGATACGTTACGGTGCAGGACATGGCTGCCTGAGGATGAAGCGGTAATGGTGAACAAGAAATTGATCCGGAACTACACTGCTCCGATTTGCCTGACTCACTACGACTGGACCACAATCGTGCTGCACTGGCTGACAGTTGCGCTCATCGTCGTGCTCTTTGGTTTGGCTGAAAGCTGGAGCTTCCTTCAACACGGGACTCCGCTCAGGAAGGAGTTTCAGTATTTTCATATCTCGTTGGGAATTCTGTTGGCCGTGGTGCTGGCAATGCGCCTGGGGTGGCGCGCGACTCGCGGACGGCGATTGCCGGCGGCGGCGGCGACTGGTTTGCAGGGCTGGGCCGCAAAAGCAATGCATTATACGCTCTACCTCCTACTCGCCGTGCAGGTCGTCCTGGGATTTTTGTATAGATGGGCGCAAGGAGAGTCCTTCATGTTTTTCGGATTGTTTCCCATTCAATTTGCGACCTCGAAAAACAGCGCCCTGAATCAGGCTTTGGGCAATTATCACAATATCCTTGCTTGGATCATCATCATTCTGGCCGGCTCTCATGCCGCAGCAGCATTAACGCACCACTATATTCTCAAAGATAATGTCTTGGAGAGGATGATCCCAAAATAACCGCCGACGGCGTCGGGGGACCGAGGACAGCAAGAAGCCCGACCGGATGACTCCGATCGGGCCTTTTTTTCGTTTGGCTTCAGGCGAGGGTAGTTAGCTGTCGTTGTCGCGGCGGTCTTTCTTGCTAAAACTAGAGCGGATTCACACGATCGGATGAAACGGCAAGCCGGTTACATCTGATCGTGATCCGCTCTAAATGAAAGCGACCTCGGCCTGCATGGCGAGCTTGCCCTGGGCATTGGCGGCCCACATCTGGACAGACTTTCCGTCGGCGCCGTGCTTGCCGTTGACCGTAAACTTGGCCGGCGCATAAAGCGGGCTGACGGCGCGGAAACTGTACGCCGCAATGCGCTTGCCGGGATTGCTGTCGCGCGCCAGCTCCATCAGCAAGGTCGCGGTCAGCGGCCCATGCACCACCAGGCCGGGATAGCCTTCGATATTGGTGGCGTAAGGCTGGTCGTAATGGATGCGATGGCCGTTGAAGGTGACGGCGGAATAGCGAAACAGCAGCACCGGATCGGGATCGATCTCGCGCGTCCACACCGCGCCCTCGGGCGCGTCAGGCGGTTGCTGCACCGGTGCGCCAGGGGCTGCTTCCTCGCGGAACACCGAATCGAAATCCTCTTCGATCGCCAAGGTATTGCCGGCAAAGATCGAATAGCGCTGGCTGACGAAGATCAGCTTGCCGGTCTTGCCCTGGCGCTCGGCAATGTCGGTGATCTCGGCCCGCTTGCGAATCGCCTGCCCGACTTTGAGCGGCGCGTGCACCGTCAAGCGGCTGCCGGCCCACATGCGGCGCGGCAACGGCACCGGCGGCAAGAAGCCCGCCTTGCCGGCCAGGCCGTCGGGGTTAAGCGCGTCCCGCGCATCGGTGGCGGTGAACCACATCCAATGCCAAGCCGGCGGCACTTCGTCGCCTAGTTTGGGCAACGCATCTTGGCGGCCGAACGCGGCATGGAGTTGATGCGTCGAGCGCAAATCGGCTACATCGTGGCGTTCCTCGCTGCGGCCGATCCAGTCGCGCAGATTTTCCGTCATGTGAATTCCTTACGCACCAGCTCGTTGTGCTCGCCCAATGCCGGCACTTTACCAAGCGTCGAAGACTGGCCGTCATAACTGGCCGCCAGCGCCGGCAGCGAAATGCTGGCGCCATGCTCGCCGGTGATCTGCATGCGGCGCAATTGGGGATGCTTGCTGACATCGCTCATGGTGCTGACCCGGGCGTAAGCGATCTCGGCCTGGTCGAGCAACACGGTGAGTTGTTGCACGGTCAGTCTGGCGAAACGCTCGCCGACGATACGATCGATCTCGGCGCGGTTCTGGTTGCGCACCATGTTGGTGGCGAATTTCGCATCGCGCGCCAAACCGGGCTGGTCCAGCACCATTGCGCATAGCCGCTCGAATTCCTTGTCGTTCTGCACCGCGATCAAGGTCTGCGCGCCGTCGCCGGTCTGGTAAGCGCCATAAGGCGAAATGCTGGGATGGTTCAAGCCCACGCGCGGCCAATCGGTGCCGGCGTAATCCTTGTGCAGGATGGGCGGCGTCATCCACTCGGTCATGGCCGAGAACAGCGACACGGCGATGGCGCGGCCTTCGCCCGTCCTGCCACGCGCGATCAACGCCTCGAGAATGGCGGCGTGGGCATACATGCCGCAGCCGATATCGGTGGCGGAAACGCCGATGCGGCCCGGCGCCTCGGGCGTGCCGGTGATCTGGGCCACGCCGCTTTCGGCCTGCACCAGCAGATCGTAGGCGCGGCGATGTCGATAGGGCCCGAACTCGCCATAGCCCGAGATATCGACGGTGATCAGCCGGGGATAATGCCGGCGCATTTCGGCCGAACCGAACCCGGCGCGAGCGGCCGCACCCGGCGCCAGGTTCTGCACCAGCACATCGGCCTTGCCGATCAGCTTGTGCAACAGCGCCATGTCGGCCGGCTGCTTGAAATTCAGCGTGACCGATTGCTTGCCGCGGTTGAGCCAGACGAAATAGGCGCTCTCGCCATTAACCGCGACGTCGTAGCGACGGGCGAAATCGCCCTCCGGCTTTTCGATCTTGATCACCCGCGCCCCGGCATCGGCCAGGCGCATGGTGCAATAGGGTGCGGCCACCGCCTGCTCTACCGAAACGACGAGCAGACCATCGAGTGCGCCGCTCACGACATTTTCTCGGGCAAACAGGTCATGAATGCCGGTTTAGCCCGCCACCCACCTCATTGGCAAGCCGCGCCGGCTTCGCGCTGGGCGGATCGATCGGCTCAGCCGGTCCAGAACACGTATTGGCTGCCGTCCCAAACATAGAGCTGCTGCACCTGCCCCAGGACGGCGTCGTTGTCCCACAGCACGATGTTAGGCACGTCGCGCGGATCGAATTGCACGGTCATGCCCAAAGTGCCGATCGCCCCGCTGCGACCGACGACATCGAGTTGGAAGATATTGCCCTCGCCCGGCGCGATGGTGCCGTCGTTATTGGCATCGGTATCGACGTGACGCACCCACACCATGTCGTCGCCGCCTTCATTGTCCATGATGTCGTGATCGGCCTCGTACACGCCCGAGCCGTTGGCCAGGAAATCGCTGCCCTCGCCTTCATCGGGCGCCGGATCGCCGCTCAGGATCAGCGCGCTAGCCAGTTCGGTGTTGCTGGCTGGCTGTCCCTCGCGGACGGAGTCGTAAATCTGGTTGCCCGTGCCGTCGTTGCGGAACATGTACCAGATGTCCTCGCCGCTGCCGCCATAGGAGACGTTGTTGCCGCCCAGTTCCATATAGATGACGTCGTCGCCCGCACCGCCGTAGATCACGTCGGAGCCGGCGCCGCCCCACAGCACGTCGTCGCCGTCGCCGCCGAAAATCAGGTCGTCGCCTTCATGGGTAGCGATCAGATCGTCGCCGCTCTCGCCCGACACGATATCCCGGTTGGCGCCGCCAAGGCTGGAACTGCCGATGAAGTCGTCGGAACCGCCGCCCAATGCCACGGTCAGGGAGCTATATACTCCCGACGTCAGCACCAGATCGGCGCCGTCATTGGCGTTGTCGTCCCCGCTCACAAAAGACGATAGGACATAGCCGGAGTCGGCGGAGGCCAGTTGAATCAAGTCAGCGCCGTCGCCACCGCTGATCATCGCCACGCCGTCGCTGGCGAACAGCGTGTCGTCGCCGCTGCCGCCGATCAGCGACTCGGCCCCGCCGTCGCCATAGATCGTGTCGTCGCCGCTGCCACCGACCAGCGAATCGCGGCCGCCGCCGCCGTAAATCGTGTCGTTGCCGGCGCCGCCGTCGAGCCAATCCCGGCCGGCGTCGCCGAACAGCACGTCGTTGCCGGCGCCCGACCACACCACGTCGTTGCCGGAGCCGCCATAGATCAAGGCGTCGGCCGTGTAAGGGCCAGGCGATGGCGGCACCAGGCCACCGGCATTGTAGGTGAGATTGATGATGTCGTTGCCGTTGCCAAGGTCGAAGCGCTCGATGACATTGGCCGCGCCAGCGCTAGGCAATCCGTGCCGGGTGAGCAAGCTCAAGCTGACCGAAATCAGCGACAGGCTTTGGAAATCCCAAAATATGACGTCGTTCCCGGCCGTGCCGCGCAAGGAATCGTTACCTGAATTACCGGGCGGGATGATGACGGTATGAATGTTGTAAAAGTCGATGTCGAGTTGATCGCCGGTTACGTTGCCGTTGTCGTCGAATCGATGGGCCTCGGCGCCGATATTGAGCGGCAATGCCAGAACCGCCTTGGTGGGGTCGGTGATGAGGTCGAGCGGATTGGTAGTGAGATAATATTTTTTGGCCATATCAAACCTCCCAATTAAAAAAATTCGGCGACGAATATCTCAAAGTAAGTGTCACAAATTTAGCGTGAGACGCGCCGATGGCTTGCGTCCTTGCGTATTAAGCCTGTCGTATGAAGGTGAAATTTTTTCCTGCCGCGCGTAGCGCGCCGCGCAGGCAAGCGAAGCGATTTGCTACGCGTAGCGATTGCGCGCGAATGACGCGTTTGTGTCGTGGTGCTGGTGCGCCGGTTGTATATCGCAACCTGGAATACATACTATACGAATTGACTCAACCTCGTATGACGGCACTGTCAAACCGTCCCGGATTACTCGGTCCAGGCCGGTCGCCTGGGGCCGGCATGACGGGCTAAGCTTTTGAATTGCAATGGCTAACCGACCGACGGGACGGAACCCTGTGCCGCCCGCCGCGTTTTAGCCATAACC
>JBBSNV010000028.1:0-10443 GCA_038260375.1 Reyranellales bacterium | reverse complement strand
CACCAGGTCAACGAGATGTTGTTCATCGAAAAGGGTGGCGAGGCGCAAATCGCCGACGAGTTGGCGGCCTACAATCCGCTCATTCCCAACGGCAGCGAACTGACTGCCACCATGATGATCGAGATCGAAGATCCGGTGCGTCGTGCGCGGCTATTGGGCCAGATGGGCAGTATCGAAGCTACCGTGTCCGTGCGTCTGGGCAACGACACCATCATGGGCCTGCCGGAAAACGACCAGGAGCGCACCAACGAAAGCGGCAAGACCTCGGCGGTGCATTTCCTGCACTTCGTCTTCACCGCCGAGCAGATCGCGCGCTTTAGGGCCGCCGATGCCGAACTGATCCTGGGCATCGCCCATCCCAATTATCGTCATATGGCGGTGCTGTCGGAAGAAACGCGTCGGGCCTTGGCCAGCGATTTCGCCTAAGCGTTAGCCGGCGGCGTCCAACGCCATCTGCCAGAAATCGGCTTCCAGTCGCGACGCGGTGACGAAGCTTTGCGCCAAAGCAGCAAACCGCGCGTCGCCGCCGCGCCGTAGGGCGCTGTCATCCAAGGTGGAGATCGCGGCCTGCGCCACGGCCTGGTACTCCGTCCCGCCGTACATTTCGATCCAGGCGCGATAGGGGTTGCCGTCCAAGCGCGCATTGCCGAGCAAGCGTGCACCGATTTCGCTATAACCGATCACGCACGGCGCCAGCGCCACCCGCAGATCGAGCAGATCGCCCGCCATGCCGCGGTCCAGCACGTAGCGCGTATAGGCCACCGTGGCGGCGGCTTCGGGCTGGCGTTCCATGTCCGCTTCGCTCAAGCCCCAGCGGGCGCAAAACCCGACATGCAATTTCATCTCGACATCGAGAATGCCGGCCATGGTAGCCGCAGCGCTGCGCATCTCGGCCAGGGTGTCGGATTTATAGACCGCCAAGGCATAGGCGCGGGCGAACTGGATCAGAAACAGATAGTCCTGCACCAGATAATGGCGGAAGCATTTTTCCGGCAAGGAGCCATCGGCCAGAGCGGTGAGAAATTCGTGCTCGACATAACCGCGCCAGCCTTCGCCTGCCGCCTGGCGGAGGCGCGCAAACATGGTCATGCGCTACTCGATCTTTTCGTCGGCGTAGACGCCCCAGATATCCTTGCGCGTCAGCCAACCCTTGTAGTCATTGACCCGCACCCGGCACCAGCCGCCCTTGCACGATAGCAGCTCGCCTTGGACAGAGGCCTCGATCCGCGCCACCGGGGCACTATCGTTCTCCGGCGTGCGCAGCAGGCTGACTTGCTTGCCCGCCACCACCACCATGCGCTTGCCCACCAGCATGCTTTGATGCACCCAGCCGGTGGTGCCTTGCCAGTCGCGGATCTTGCGCCAGGTGTCGAACTCTCCCACCACCTCGACCGGCATGTTCTTGCGCTGGAACACCCATTCGACCGGGTAACGCGTGCCCGGCCCGCTGCGCACATTGACGTCGTCCGATCGCATCGAGGCGAAGCGCGGCACCGGCAGACCCGAGCCGCGCTTGATGATGGCGTCGCGCGTGTTGGGGTTGAGCGTGCTATGCGTGTCGGCCGTGACAGCGGCGGGTTTGGCCGGCGGCGGAAATTTGGGATCGGCCAAAGCGGGAGGGGCGCACAGCGCCACCGCCAGGCTCAGCCCAGCCAGAAAAGGCGCCGCGTGATGCCTGACAGGCATGAAATTCATGTGTCATCATAGCAAAGTCCGTGGACAGACTGAATCGCCTCGATAAAAGATTTTAAGGAGCGTGACTTTAATGTTGGCTGGGCGAACGAGCGCTATGCCCCATCTGGGGCTGGCTTTTGCCCTTCTATTAGGGCCGTTCGCCGCGCTGCCAGCCGCCCCAGCGGCATATGCCGGGCTCAACGAAGGCCTCGCGGCCCAGCAGAATGGCGATTTGCTCACCGCTCTCAAGGAGTTCCTGCCGTTGGCCAAGGCCGGCAACACTTTGGCTCAGACCAAGCTGGCAGAGATCTATTTCAACGGCGGGCAGAGCGTCGAACGCAACATCCCCCAAGGCATGGAATGGCTGCGCAAAGCAGTGGCTGGCGGCAATGTCGATGCGATCTATTTTTACGCGCAGGTGCTGATCAACGGCAGCCTGGAGCAGGCCAAGAACGTGCCCGAAGCAGTACGGCTGCTGGAACTCATCGCCACCAAGGCCAAGGATCAGCGCGCCATGGCGACCTTGGCGCCGATCTATCTGCAAGGCGCTGGCGTGCCCAAGGACGAAAAACGCGCCGTGGCGCTCTTCACGATGCTGGGTCAGTTGGGCAATGGCGGCGCCTGGCGCGTGCTGGCCGCCATGGCCGACGACGGTCAGACCGGATTGCCCAGCGATCCGGCGACGGTGACCGCCTATTTGGCTAAGGGCGCGGCTTTGGGCGATGCGCCGTCGCATCTCTCGCTCGGCCAGCGCTATCTGCAAGGCCTGGGCGTGGCCAAGGATGAGAAGGAAGGCGGCCGGCTGATCCTGCTCGCAGCCGAAGGCGGCGATTTCACCGCAATGATGACGTTGGCCAATTGCTATCTCGGCGGCTTGTGCGGCCTCAGCACCGACAATGAAGCGGCGCTCAAATGGCTGTCCATCGTATTAAACCGCGCGCCGCAAGGCGATGCGTATTTCCAGGCCTCCCTGGTAGCGCAAGATTTGCGCAATCGCATGTCCGCCGCTGCCGCCGCACGCGCCCAGGAAGAAGCCGGCCGCTGGCAGCCCAAGGTTCTTGGCTCCACCCAAGCGCCGGCGAAGAAGCCTTAAGAATAGCGGAAAATAGCGGTTTTTAGGCGATCGCGGAACGTCTCGCCACGGCGCTTGCCAAGCTGGCATGCTGCTTGCTATCCGAACCATGAGGGCGGGTCAGTTCGGGCCGTCCAGCAAGGCTCCAAGGTCCATTCGATGCCCGCCAAGACCAAACCGCTCGTCATCGTCACCCGCAAGCTGCCCGACGTCATCGAAACGCGGATGATGGAACTGTTCGACACGCGCCTGAACGTGGACGACAAGCCGATGACCGGGGCGCAACTGGCCGAAGCGGCCAAGCAGGCCGACGTGCTGGTGCCGACCGTGACCGACCGCATCGACGGGCGAATCCTCTCGCAGGCCGGGCCGCGATTGAAACTGATCGCCTCGTTCGGCACCGGCGTCGATCACATCGATCTCGACACCGCCCGCCAGCGCGGCATCAGCGTGACAAATACGCCAGGGGTCCTGACCGAAGACACCGCCGACATGACCATGGCCCTGGTGCTGGCTACGGCGCGCCGCTTGTCGGAAGGCGAGCGCATGGTGCGCGCCGACAAATGGCGCGGCTGGAGCCCGACCGCGATGCTGGGCCATCGCATCTGGGGCAAACGGCTGGGCATCATCGGCATGGGCCGCATCGGCCAGGCGCTGGCCAAGCGCGCCAAGGGCTTTGGCTTGGCGGTGCATTACCACAACCGCCGCCGCGTGCATCCCGAAGTCGAGCGCGAGTTGGAAGCGACTTACTGGGAGAGCCTCGACCAGATGCTGGCACGCATGGACATCGTGTCGGTCAATTGCCCGCATACCCCGGCCACTTTCCATCTGCTGTCGGCGCGGCGGCTGAAGCTGCTGCAGCCGCACACCATCATCGTCAACACCGCGCGCGGCGAGGTGATCGACGAGAACGCCCTGACCCGCATGTTGCGCAACGGCGAACTGGCCGGCGCCGGTCTCGACGTTTTCGAGAACGAGCCGGCGATCAATCCCAAACTGCGCGATTTGGATAACGTGGTACTGCTGCCGCATATGGGCTCGGCCACCATCGAAGGCCGCGTCGATATGGGCGAAAAGGTCATCATCAACATCAAGACCTTCGCCGACGGCCACAAGCCGCCCGACCGCGTGTTGGCGGCGATGTTCTAGGCCAATCGGGCGATAGGCTCATGATGCCTCGGTTGCACGTCACGGCGCGCCAGGCATTTGAATCATGAAAATCGGCCCATGGACCGTTCTGACCGCGCTGTTCGTGGCGCGCATGGGCATGGGTTTTCAATTCCAGCTGATCGCATCGACCGCACCGCAACTGCAATCCGCTTTTGCCCTCAGCTACGCCGATATCGGCGCCTTGATCGGGCTTTATATGCTGCCTGGCATTTTGCTGGCGCTGCCCGCGAGTTGGCTGGGCGCACGCTTCGGCGAACGGCGTTTGGTTGGAATAGGCCTGATCGTGATGGTGATCGGCTCGGCGATCTGCGCTATCGCACCGGATCACAATGTTCTGCTGGTCGGACGCATCGTGTCGGGCTTCGGCGCGATCCTGATGAATGTGCTGATGACCAAATTGGCAATGGATTGGTTCGTTGGCGGCAACATGGTTCTGGCCATGGCGATATTCGTCAATTCCTGGCCGGTCGGTATCGGTGTGGCGTTGCTGATCCAAGCGCCCCTAGCCCTGGCATGGGGCTGGCAAGCCGCGTTCTGGAGCGGCGCGATTGCGGCGCTTGCCGGCTTGATCGTTTTCATCGCGGTCCACCGCGCACCGCCTCACGCGGCGGCGGTCGCGCGCGGCCGCTGGCCCGGCCGCGCACAATTCCCCGGCCTAATGTTGGCCACCGCTGTATGGGCCAGTTTCAACATGGCCTTCGCCTTAGTATTCAGCTTCGGCACCACCTTGTTGATCGCACGCGGCAGCGAGGCGGTGGACGCCAACGCCTTGATCAGCCTGATCCTGTGGGTGACGGCGCTCGTCATCCCATTCGCCGCTGCGCTGGTGCAACGCATCGATGGCGGACGCTTTTCCGCACCGCTGGCGCTATTCGCCTATGCCGTGTCGATCCTCTATCTGGCGCGGGTCAGCGTTTCCTTACCGGTGCTGTTAGCGGTTGCGGTTATCGGTGCGATCCCGGCCGGCGCCAACATGGCGTTGGTGTCGCGCACGCTGAACGCACAGACGCGTACCTTGGGTATGGGCATATTTTTCGCGGTGTTCTACGTCAGCATGGCGCTAGCGCCGGTGTTGGCGGGCAAGGCGATCGATCTTAGCGACGATAAATCGGCACCGCTGGTGCTGGCGGCGGCGCTGGCCCTGCTGGCCGGCCTGTTTTATGGGGCGACCATGCTGCGGTTGCGCGTGGCGCGCCAGAGTCTCTAGGCCAGCAAATGCCCGATCGAATTGGCGTAGTAGCCCAGCACTTTCTCTTCGCCCGGCACCACCGAATATAGCCCGTCTTTTTCCGTCGCCAGATGGCGCAATGTTAGGCTGCGCAGGCCAACCTCGATGGCGTAGTCGCGATCGCCGCGCGGCACGTAAAGATGTGCGCCATTCTTTTCCAACCGTTCGACCAACTCCTCGCAGCGCGCCTTCAATTCCAAGGACGATAACGGCGCGCTGGCCTGCAGCAGCGCGGTAGCGACCAATGGCACCGGCAGCACCGGTATCACCTTGGCGACGCCGCCCATCAAGATTTCAGCCAACTGCGTGACGGCGGCAAAACGCTGCTCGCGACTTAACCCGCGCAAATCGCCACCTTCCATGTCGCTGCCCAGCAAATAACTGTCGACCGGCCGCGATGCCAGCCACGCCCGCGTCGACACCGGCGTGCCGAAATTGACGCAGGCATAACCGAAACGAACCCACCGACCGCGCAGCACCAGGCCAATCTGGTGCGCGAAGAAGCGCAAGGTGGTGCGCAAAGCGGGCTTGCGCTTGACGCTCTTGTCGCCGGCCGCCAGTTGCGTGCGGTCTTCCAGCACGCGGTCGTAATTGATGCCGACCGGCACGAACACCACGTCGCGCGGGCCTTTGGGATCGAAGCTCTTGAGCATGTAATCGAGCAGGCCGGTGCGCGGCGCGCCCAATTTGCCGTCGCGCGTCAGGTTGCCTTCGGGATAGACCGCCTGGGCCACACCCGCTTCGGTGGCCATGTGCACGTAACGCTCCAGCACGCGGCGATAGAGCGGGTTGTTGGAATTGCGCCGCACGAAATAGGCGCCCATCGATTTGATCAGGCTTTGCAGCGGCCAGATGCGCGCCCACTCGCCCACCGCATAAGACAAAGCCGTG
The DNA here is from genome assembly GCA_038260375.1 of Reyranellales bacterium. Classification (GTDB taxonomy): domain Bacteria; phylum Pseudomonadota; class Alphaproteobacteria; order Reyranellales; family JAQSWP01; genus JBBSNV01. The sequence goes on along the minus strand of JBBSNV010000028.1, from coordinate 4,408 downwards.
CGCTCGGCCGCCAGGAACGCCACCAGCACGTAATCCATGTTGGAGCGATGGTTCATGACAAAGATCACAGTGGCGTCGTGGCCCACCGCGGTCAGCGCCTTTTCGTCCATCCAGCCCAACCGCACGCGATAGAAAGCGCGCGCCAGCATGCGCGCAAAGCCGTAACCAATGCGAAAATAGATATAGGCGTTGAATGCCGGCACGATTTCATGGGCGTAGCGATAGACTTCGGCCATAGCCGCTTCGCGCGGCATTTTTTGCTCGATGGCGTGCTCGTTGGCCGCCTGCACAACTTGCGGATCGTAGATCAGCCGGTCGATCAGAACCTGGCGCTTGGTCAATTGGAACGGCTGGATGCCGATCTGCAAGCGTTGGTTGACCTGGCCGATCAATCGATTCAAACGACGACGCAGGAACCAGCGCCCCGACGGAATCAGCAAGCGGCCGATCAGCGCCCAGGCCGCCAGCAGCGCGATCAGCACGAACAGCCAGAGCGGCAGGGCGACCAAATCGCTCATGGTCGGCTCACCCGCTCTGGCTCAGTCGTGCGTCAGACCTTGAAGTGCAGCAGCACCGAGAGCAGCAGCAGTACGCCGCTGACCAAGATCACCAACAAGGTGCCCAGGATGCCGATGGCGCGCGGCGCATTGGGCGAGCGCATTGTCAGGCCGAACGGATGGGCCAAACGCGCGACGATCAGAACGATACCTAATACGTGCAGCAACCAGCCGGCGGTGCCGCGCGATTCCAGCAACAGCATCAGGATCAGCGCCATTGGCACGTATTCGATGAAATTGCCGTGTGCGCGGACATGGGTGGACAGCGCGCCGCCGCCATCGCCCAACGATACCTTGCCGGTCACCCGAGCGCGTATGACGCGCGCCGACAGCACGACCAGAATGATCGCCAAAATGGCGGCGTAGAGCGTGACGATGCTTTGATTCATGAAGTTCCCCCGATAGCGGCGTTATGGTGCGCCGATTGACGCCCAGTATAGCCGCTACCGTTAGGTGGGGGAAATTGTCCTAGAAGCGGATGGCGAAACCACCACCCAAAATCGCCAACACGGAAGCCACGATAACGATGTTGTAGGTCATGGCTGCGCCCACGGTCTGGCCGCCACGAACGCCATAGCCCACGCCCAGCGCATGGGCCAGTCGCACCACGATCAACACCAGGCACAGCGCGTGGATCACCCAGGCCCTAAAGCCCAGGGCAGCGATCAAGCCGATCAAGATCAGGCATAACGGCACGTATTCGGCGAAATTGGCCTGGGCGCGGATCGCCCGGTGCAACATGGGGTTGTCGGCGTGGCCCAACAAAACCCTGGTATTCATGCGCATCAGGCTGATGCGCGCGCTCAAGAAAAAGAACATCAATCCGAGAATCCCGGCATAGACGGCAAGAATGGCCATGATCGCTCCCCCTTTGGACCTTTGTCGGCTCGATGATCAGATGACAACAAGCTGCGCGTCAGAGGACGTGCCGGCATAAAGCGTCACCAGGCCGGCAATCTCGGTTTTCAGTTCGGGGCGCAGATCGGCCGGCGTCAAGCCAACGGCGCGCAGGCCCATTTCGCAGGCGATGATGCGCACGTCCAATTCGATGCAGGCATCGAACAATTCGGCGAAGCCGGCCACGCCCTTGCCGCGCAATTCTCCATCCTGCAGCGTCGCCGATTTTCCTGCGGCGTCGGCCTCGAGCCGATGCCAGCCCGGCCCCGCCGCATCGCCTTTGGCCAGCGCATAAAGCGCGTGGTTGGTGAAGAACAGGATCGCCTTCCGGTCGATCGCCGCCGCCGCCGCCGCCATCGACAGCGCGTAATGCACACGGCTGAACTCGCCCGACAGCACGATCAACGACAGGCCGGTTAGACCTGATAGATCTGGGACGCGATCCCCGCTCATGGCTTTATGCTCGGATTCGTGCCGCACAACGGACAATCGGGCGCTTTGGCCAAGCTCAGATAGCGCATATCGGCTTCCAGCGCGTCGTAGAGCAGCAGCCGGCCCGACAGGCTACGACCAATGCCCAGCAACTCCTTGACCACCTCGGTGGCCTGCAGCGAGCCCATGGTGCCCGCCAACGCCCCCAGCACGCCGGCGGCGGCGCAGCTCGGTACCTGATCGGGCGGCGGTGGCGCGGCGAACAGGCAGCGCAGGCACGGGTGCCCCGCACCAAGATGGGCTTTATGCGTGGTGAGTTGGCCCTCGAAGCGCAGGATCGCGGCCGACACCAACGGCTTGTGCGCAAAGAAGCAAGCGTCGTTGAGCAGATAGCGAGTGGTAAAATTATCCGAGCCGTCGGCAACCACATGGTAGCCCGCCACCAGCTTGGCCACATTGGCTGCGTCCAGCCGCTCGTTGAAGGCATCGACCTTCACATCGGGATTGAGCGCGGCAATGGCGCGCGCCGCACTTTCGACTTTGGCGGTACCGATATCGGCGCTGCGATGGATCACCTGGCGCTGCAGGTTGGATAGATCGACTACATCGTCGTCGATCACGCCGATACGGCCGATGCCGGCCGCAGCCAGATATTGCAGCAGCGGCGCGCCCAGCCCGCCCGCGCCCACCACCAGCACCCGCGCGGCCTTGAGCTTCTGCTGCCCGCTGCCGCCGATCTCGGCCAGCACGATATGGCGGGCATAGCGCGCCACCTCGTCCTGGCTCAGGGGGTCATCCATGGTCACTCTCCGGGTCCGGGCTTGCCCGACCATCGGCAACCGTGAAAATCCGGCCGCGCGATCCCAGGCTCATGAACATCTGCGCATCCGTGCCGGTCATGAAGGCCTGGCAGTCGAGCGCCTCGATCAGGTCAAACAACGCCGCCCGCCGGCCTTCGTCAAGATGGGCGGCGATCTCGTCAAGCAGCAGGATCGGCGCATGCCCGGTCATGCCGCGCACCAGCTGCGCATGCCCCAGCACGATGCCGATCAGCAGCGCCTTCTGCTCGCCGGTCGACGACAGCGCCGCAGGCATCGCCTTGGCGCGGTGATGCACGATCAGGTCCGAACGGTGCGGTCCGGTGAGCGTCCGCCCGGCCGCAGCGTCACGCCCACGGCCCGATCTGAGTTCGGCTGCGAAGGCCGTTTCCCTGTCGCTCGCCGAGGAGAGGCCCGGATCCTCGAGGAACCCCTCGAGCCGCACGGTGGCGGCGGGAAACACGCTGTGCGCCTGGGTGTCGTCGATCAGGCCCGACAGGAGGCTGACCACTTCGTCGCGCGCGATGGCCATCGCCACGCCGAGCTCCACCATCTGCGCCTCCAGCCCGTCGAGCCAGGCCGGGTCCGCCCGGCCTTCCGACAGGAGCCGGTTGCGGCTGCGCATGGCGCGCTCGTAGTTGAGCGCCCGCCCGCCATGGGCCGGATCGACCGACAGCACCAGCCGGTCCAAAAACCGCCGCCGGTCGCCCGCGGGCCCCGTGAACAGCCCGTCCATCGCCGGCGTCAGCCACAACAGCCTCAGATGCTCGAGCAGTTCGTCGGTCGAGCGCGCAGCAGCGCCGTTGATCCGCACCTTGCGACCGCCCGCCTCATCGCCGCCCTGACCGAGCACCACATCGCGCACCCCGCCGCCCTGGGCGACGAGGGCGCTGGTCTCACCCCCGGTGGTGCGGACGCGGTGGCGGCCGCCGTCCGTCACGTGAGCGGGATGACCGACCGCTACGCGGCGGCAGCCGGGGTGGCTCTCCTGGGCTGGGACGAGGGCGCGCTGCCGCGCAGCGCCTGAGCGAGGGCGCTCGGGGCCAGCGCGGGGCGGCTTCGCCGGCCTCAGCCGCCGGACGTCCGCGCCACCGAAGGGGGTCCCGCAGAGCTCGGCACCAGGCAGCCGTCGGACGGGGCGCGGGCCAGTCGACCCCGCCCCGAGCGCTTGCCCGCCAGCATGGCCAGGTCGGCCGCCGCGACCAGGTCTCCGTCGACGTCGCCGGAGATCGCCAGGCCCACCGTGGCGGTGACCGCCTCGGGCCCCACGCCACTCGGCAGGGGCGCGGCGATCATGGTCAGCACCCGCTCACCGATCTGGCGCGCCACCCGCACGTCGACCCCTCGGAGCAGCACGGCGAACTCGTCGCCGCCCAGGCGGGCCACCTCGTCACCCGGTCGGCAGGCGCTGGTGATCCTCTGGGCCACCTCCACCAGCACGCCGTCGCCGACCACGTGGCCGAACCGGTCGTTGATGGACTTGAAGGAGTCGACGTCGACGAACAGCACCGCGTCCGGGCCGGCCCCGTCGTCGGCCATGGCGGTGGCGAAGCGGTTGCGGTTGACCAGACCGGTCAGGGGGTCCTGCTCGGCCGCCTGGCGCAGCAGCTCGTCGGCCCGCGTCCCGGCGAGGGCCATGGAGACGAGCCCGGCGCCACCATCGAGGAACAAGCTGACGTTGCCGTGGAACGCGGACGGGGGGTT
>JBBSNV010000027.1:0-10507 GCA_038260375.1 Reyranellales bacterium | reverse complement strand
CGAAGCGATGCGCTCTGCGCCTTCGTTCGACACGAACGAGCAGCGGGCCTATCGGCCGATCGAAGCCGCGAAGTCGGCCGAGCGGGAAACGCCGCCGCATGCCGCTGCGCCGGCAGCCAAACCGCCGCTGGCCACGCCCGAATCCAGTGCACCCGCGGGACCGCCGCGCAAAGGCTGGTGGCAACGCCTGACCAACACCTAAGCCAGATCGTTGGACAATAAAAGGCCCCCGCTGGAGCCCTTTCCTTTTGCCGCTGCCGACTTTAGAAGCGCGTGGTCAGGCTGAAAAAGCCGCGCCAATCGTCGGCATTGCCGCGTCCCGCGACGGGACGGGTCAAGGGCTTGGCCAGAAAGAATTCGCCCGACACGGCATCGAGGAAGTTCAAGCGCACGCCGGCGCCGGCCGACATCAGCGTATCGTGGTCGTTGCCGTTCAAGGCGGCGAATTTGCCTTTGTTCCAAATCGCACCGTAATCCCAGAAGGCGAACACCTGATAGCCCTTGAGGAAGCGGAAATCGAGCGGACGGCCATATTGCAATTCCAGCTTGACGGCTATGCCATTCTCGCCAGCGATTTCCGACGGGTCGTAGCCGCGGCCGTATTGCGAACCGCCCACGCCGAACTCCTCAGACGACAGCAACCGGTTGAAGGCATATTGCCCCTGCGCTGCAGCGTAGAGATTGAGGCCGGAGATGAACAAGCTCTGCAGGCGCGAAACTTCCGCCGTGATCTTGGTGAAGTTACCTGTGCCGTCGGGATGCGAGGACTCGTCGCCTTGCTTGGTGTAGCCAAAAATCGGCAACCCCTTGCTGATCTCGACGTCGATAAAGCTGACGCCACGGAACCGATCGACCAGGTCGTAACTGGTGCCGATGCGCAAAATTCGCAGATGATCTCTGACATGAGCGCCGAACGCATCGGCCATCGGATCGGGGTTCCGCAACGACCGGTTTTCGGTTTTGATGTCGCGCCACACCAGGCTGCCGCGCACGTACCAGTTCGTAGTGCGCGAGCGTATCAGGGGATGCGAAACGCGTAGCATTTCGGTCCACACCGTACCGTCGATGTCGAACGGCTTAGCCGTATAGCCGGGATGCGAATTCGAATACGCAACGCCAAAGCCGATCTTGGTGCCTTCGCTGCCGATATCCTGGTCCCAGTTGCCTTCCAGGTAATGCAGCTCGTCCCAATCGCCGATGGTATTGATCCCGCGTACGCCGATGCGCTCGGACAGGCCGAACGGCGAATTCAGCACCGTGCCGACTTGCCCCTGATGCGGGCCGGAAAACCGCGAGCCGAAATTATCAGCGGACGCGAAGAAATCCGCCGTCTTCTTTTTCGCCTGCACGACCAGGGTCGCGCCGCCCGGATCGCCGCCTTGCGCCGGCGCCAACACAGCTTGCGCGGTGATGCCCGGCAAATCGTTGGCCAGCAGCAGATAGCGTTCCATCACCCGAGCGGTGATCGGCCGCACGCCGACCATTTTCTCGGCATAGGCCGTCAGCTTGGCGCGCGTGCCGCCAATCGGGCCGGCATCGGCTACGCCATCGGGGAAAGCGCCTTCGATGCGGTAGTCTTTGATGTAGCCTTCGACGACTTGAATGCGCAGCGCGCCGCCGGCGATGCGCTGCGCCGGGATGACCGCGCGCGAAAGAATATAGCCGTCGTTGCGATACTTGGCGGTAATGCGATCGGCGATGAGTTGAGCATCGCCCAATGTGACCTGCTGGCCCACCAAGCCGGCCCAGGCGTCGGACAGCGCAGCGTTGTCGTAAACTGTCGAGCCTTCGACGACCACCGCCGTCAGGTTGAACTTAATCTTGGCGGCGTCGCCTTGGATTTGCCGCTCGGGATCGACTTGCGGCACGACTTGATCGGTGGTGGTGCGGGGCTGCGGCGGCGGTTCGAAACGCTGCGGTACGCGGCCCGGATCGACCACTGGCGGCAAATTCTGAGCCACAACCGGCGCGGTTACGCCGACCGTGATCGCCAGCGCGGCAGCCGCAAGGAAAGGCAACCCGAAACGAAGTCGGGATTGAATTTTTGTACGGCTTGATAACGACGAACAGCCTTTGAGATCGCTAATCACAGGCCGCATTTGTTCCCCAAGCATCTTATATAAAGCACGCGATCAACCAGTAGCATCTGACCCCATCCCAAGTTACTACCTACACCTTAGCTCGTCAAAACACAACGCTAAGCGGCCGATATCGGCCGGACGGATCTCGCGGACCGCCGGTTGCAAATCCTCGATTAGCCGAGATTGCCTGCCGTCAGTCCCGGCCAGAGTGCCTCTGGCCCGGCGGCGCATACCAGCCGGCCCAATTCGCCGGCCCAATGGGTATCGCTGCCATACTCGTCGCGCCAGCACCACAGACGACGGGTGAAATGGTGCAGATTGTGCTCGTAGGTAAAACCCATCGCACCCAACACCTGGTGGCCGGAGGCGGCGATTTTGCCGGCAGCCTCGCTGGCCCGAGACTTGGCAGCGGCGACGGCAAAGCCGCCGGCCCCCGAATCGGCAGCGCCCGCCGCCGATTCCGCGGCCGCATTGACGGCCGCAACATGCCCGGCCAATTCCGACAGCAATTGTTGTACCGCCTGAAAGCTGCCGATCGGCTTGCCGAATTGCTTACGATCGCGAGCGTATTGCGTGCAGATATCCAAAATGCGCTGGCCGGCTCCGGCCATTTGCTGCGTACGCATTAAGGCGGCGAGCTGCCAGGCTTGGGCAGCGGGGATCGGCAGCGATGCCGATGCGCTCACCGGCACGTCCTGCAGGTTCAGCCGGCCACGGGGCTCGCCTGCTGAATTATTGGTTGCCGTCGCAGCCGCAGGCGCGGCCAGCATGACCAGTTTGGCACCGCCCTGCTCGCTCTCGGCCACAGCGACCAGCGCCTTGGCGCCTTGCGGCCAGGGCAGGTTGCGCGGCTTGCCCGATGCGCGCTTGCCATCGGCGCTCAACCGCAACGGCAGCTGGTCGATCGCCAAGGCCAGCGGCCCGGACGGCAATTCCAGCTTGGCCAGGGTGCCGAGATAGCGTGCCAGCGCCGTTTCCGCCGCCGGCAGCGGCACGGCGTAATAGCCCAACAGGCGTTGCACCGCCGCCAGATCGACCAGCGAACCACCAACGCCGCCGGCGTCTTCCGATGCAGCGATACCGGTAAGGCCGGCTTCTTCGATCGCGCTCCATAGTGCTTCGGGCCATTTGCCCTGCTCGGCTGCGTTGACGATATCGGGCGGACAGCTATCGGCCAACAACCGGTCGGCCGTTTCCAACATCATGCCGCGCGTGTCTTGATCCAATGCCATGTCGATGTTTCCCGATGCTCAGTGCAGGCCCAAACTCAACGCAGCCCGAGGCCACGGGCGATGATGCCGCGCAGGATTTGCGTGGTGCCGCCCTGGATGGTGTAGGCCGGCGACAGCATGGTGGCTTGGCGCGCGACATCGACGAAATCCTCGAGCTGCTCGTCCGACACCGCCTCGCTTTGCGCCAGGCTTCGCGCCACTTCGGGCAGTTCTTGCTGGAATATCGTGCCCAAATCCTTCACCACCGACGCTTGAGTCACCGGCATCTGGCCGGCCTGCAGCAGGCCCGCCACGGACAGGGACATTTGGCGCAAATTCCAAAGCTTGGCGGCCATACGGCCGATGGTTTCGGCGGCGCGCGGCGAAGCCTGGCGGCCAATCAGCCGCACCAATTCGCGCAACACATGGAAGTTGGTCAGGAAGCGTTCCGGTCCGCTGCGTTCGAACGCCAGCTCCGACGTCACTTGCTTCCAGCCGTCGCCTTCGTTGCCCAACAGGTTCTCGTCGGGCACGAACACATCGACGTAGTTCACCTCGTTGAAGTCGTGGCGACCGGCCAAATTGATCACCGGTCGGATGGTAATGCCAGGCGATTTCAAATCGACCACCAGCTGACTCAAACCCGCATGGCGATCCTCGCTTTTGGGCGAGGTGCGGCACAGCACGATGCAGTAATGGCAACGATGCGCGCTGGAGGTCCATAGCTTGGTGCCGGTGATCTTCCAACCGCCTTCGACCTTGTCGGCGCGCGTACGCACCGATGCGAGGTCGGAACCGGAATCGGGTTCGCTCATGCCGATACAGAAATAGCTTTCGCCACGCGTAATCGGCGGCAGGTATTTCTGCTTTTGCGCTTCAGTGCCGAAACGCAAGATCAACGGCCCGCTTTGCCGGTCGGCAACCCAATGCGCGCCGGCCGGCGCGTTATTGGCCAGCAATTCCTCGGTCAACACGTAGCGCGCCAATTGGCTGCGCTCCGCCCCGCCATATTGCTTGGGCCAGGTCATGCCGAGCCAGCCTTTGGCACCCAGCGCTTTGCTGAATTCGGCGGAAAAGCTGCCCCAACTCTTGAAGCGGTCGGACGATTTGTCCTTGGGCAATTGCTCTTTCAGGAAAGCGCGGATTTCGCCACGCAACACCTCGATTTCTGGCGGCAGCACGAACGGCGGAAAGGCCAAGGTGGAACCCAGGCTGGCACTTTGAACAGTCATTCATTCACCTCTTGCGGCCGAGTATGCTACAGCCTCAATCGGTCCGGTCGACAAACAAATCGGCGGGGAAATTCGCATAGGAAAGCAAAATGGCCAATGTCGAACAACAGACAATGCGGCTTTGGGACTATCTACGCGGCTTCCACGCCGTGCATTTGATCGATACCGGCGTGCGGCTCAATCTGTTCGCCACATTGCGTAAGAGTGCCGATGGCATGACCGCGCAAGAACTCGCCGGCGCCCTGCATGTCCCTTACGTCGAGGCTTGGGCGCGCACCGCCGTGGCCTATGGCTTGCTCGATGGCGAAGATGGGCCGCCGCCGCGTTACAAATTGGCGCAGTATATGGATCAATTGTTGGCCGATCCCGGCGGCCCGCGCCAACTCGCCCCCTATTTCTCCGGCGCGGCCGATTTCATCGCGGCCGATCTGCGCGCCTATCCCGAGTATTTCCGCAACGGTAAAACGCACAGCTTCCAAGCTCACGGCGAGGCTTTTTCCGACGGCATCGCGCAAATCACCGGCGGCTTTCATGCCGTATTTGCCAAACGCATCTTGCCGTCGATCCCCGGCTTGAAAGACAAACTCACGGCGGGCTGCCGCATCCTGGATATGGGCTGCGGCGCGGGCAATCTGTTGGCGCGCATCGCCGAGGCACATCCAACCGTCACTTGCGTCGGCGTCGATGTCGATGTCCATGGCGTGGCGCTGGCCAAAAAGCGTTGGGCCGGTTCGCCATTGGCCGATCGGCTGAGTATCGAGCTGCTCGATGGCGACAGCATTGCCTATGAAAACGCTTTCGACGTCGCCGTGATGTTCGAGGTGTTGCACGAAATCCCGGTGCCGGTGCGAGAATCGGTGTTGGCCAAGTGCCATCGCGCCTTGAAGCCCGGCGGCACTTTGGTGATCCTCGACGAAACCATGCCGACCAAGCTCGAAGAGTTGCGCCAACCGCAGCACATGCTGGCAGTGCAAACCCAATACAACGAGTTGATCTGGGGCAATGTGGTGCCCACCGCGCAGCAGCAAGATCAGTTGATCGCCGGCGCCGGTTTCCACGACTTGAAGCGGCAAACCGTCGCCGACCTCTTTACCTTGCTCACTGCCGTCAAATAAGCTCGCCACCCTATTCGAGACACGCAAAGGATTGCGCCGATGACCGAAAACCTGCTGATCAAGAAAGACGGCCACATCGTCACCATGACGATCAACCGGCCCGAAATCCGCAACGCGATTTCCGACGACGACATGATCACGGCGCTGGTCGATGCGGTGCATGCGCTCAACGCCGACCGCGACGTGCGGGTGGCTATTTTGACCGGCGCCGGTACCGCGTTCAGCTCGGGCGGCAACGTCAAGAAAATGCGCGACGGCGGCGGTATGTTCGCAGGCTCGGCCTACGATATCCGCAATGGCTATCTGCGCGGCATCCAACGCATCCCGATGGCGATGTACGAGTTGGAAATCCCGATCATCGCCGCGGTCAATGGCCACGCCATCGGCGCGGGCTGCGATCTGGCTTGTATGTGCGACATCCGCATTGCCGGCCGTAGCGCCCGCTTTGCCGAAAGCTTCGTGAAGATCGGCATCATTCCGGGCGACGGCGGCGCCTGGTTCCTGCCCCGCGCCGTGGGCATGTCGAAAGCCTGCGAGATGGCCTTCACCGGCGATGCCATCGATGCCGAAGAGGCTTTGGCCTGCGGCCTGGTTTCCAAAGTGGTCGACGACAACAGATTGATGGACGAAGCCATGGCGCTAGCCAAGCGCATCGCCGTCAACCCGCCGCATGCCTTGCGCATGGGCAAGCGCCTGCTGCGCGAAGGCGAACGGGTGGGCCTGCAGACTTTGCTCGACATGTCGGCCTCGCTGCAAGCATTGGCGCACAAGACCGAGGACCACGCCGAAGCGATCTCCGCCTTCCTCGACAAGCGCGCACCGGTGTTCAAAGGCAAATGAGCGACCCAGCCGAACGCCACCCGGTTCTGGAAGCCAATCAGGCTTTCTACAAGGCGTTCGCGCAGCGCGATCTGGCGACGATGGAAAATATCTGGGCGCGGCGGACGGCGATCGCCTGCATCCACCCCGGTTGGCCGCCGATCTTCGGCCGCGACGCGGTGATCGCCAGTTGGCGCGGTATCCTGGCCAACCCGGCGCAAGGCGCGATCATGTGCTCCGACGAACGCACCATGATCAACGGAAATACTGCCGTGGTAATCTGCACCGAATCGATTGCCGGTTCATTGTTAGTCGCGACAAACGTGTTCGTGCACGAGGACAATGCCTGGCGCCTGGTGCATCACCAGGGCGGGCCGATGCCGGCACAAGGCGAACGCGGCGCGAAGAACCCGACGCCCGCCAACGGCGACAAGCGCACCTTGCACTGAACGGCGATCAGCGCCGCGACAGGTAGGAACGGCGGCTAACGCCGCGACTTCCCGAGTGGCGGCTAACGCCGCCAGGCCGTGAGGCGGCGCACCGCCTCAGCCATCTCCTCGGTCGAGCCAGCGAAGGAAATACGCAAGGTGCCATGGCCGCGCGCGGTGTCGAAATCCAAGCCGGGCGTGCAGGCCACGCCAGCCTCCATCAAGATGCGGCGGCAGAAATCGGGGCTGTCATTGGTCAGATGCGAGACATCGGCATAGATGTAGAACGCGCCGTTGGCCGCGGTTAGCCGATCGAACCCCGCTTTGGGCAAACCTTCCAGCAACAAATCGCGGTTGACGCGATAGCGCCGCACATGGCCGTCGAGCTCCTCGCGGCAGTCGAATGCCGCCAGCGCCGCGTGCTGCGAGATCGAGGTGGTGGAGATGAACATGTTCTGCGACAGGCATTCGACCGCGCGCAGCATGTCGGGCGGCAGGATCATCCAGCCCACGCGCCAACCGGTCATCGAAAAATATTTGGAGAAGCTGTTGATGACGATGGCGCTGTCGGACAGCGCCGCAGCGGTCGCGACCTGCCCGTCATAGACGATGCCGTGATAGATCTCGTCGGAGATCAGGCGAATACCCTGAGCGTTGCAGTAATCGGCTAGCGCTTTCAACTCAGCCGGCGTCACCGTGGTGCCGGTGGGATTGGACGGGCTAGCCACGATCAGCCCGGCCAGCTGGCCCGCATTGCGCAGCAGCTCGACGGTGGGCTGGAAATTGTGATCGGCGGTGGTCGGCAGATCGACCGGCACCAGGCCCAGCGCCGAGAGGATGTTGCGGTAGGCGGGATAGCCTGGCGCGGCCAGCGCGACGCGGTCGCCCGGATCGAACGCCGCCAGGAACGACAGCAGGAAGCCGCCCGAGGAGCCTTGCGTAACGACGATGCGCTCGACCGGTACCTCGACGCCATAAATGTCGCGATAATGCTGGGCGATGCGCTGGCGCAGGGCTGGAATGCCGAAGGCGTCGACATAACCGAGTTTGTCGGCAAGCAATACAGCTTGCGTCGCGCGCAGCGCGCCTTGCGGCGCCGGCGTGCTGGGTTGGCCCACTTCGAGATGGACGATGTCGTGGCCTTGCGCGCGACGCTCGTTGGCCGCGCGCATGACGTCCATGACGATGAACGGCGCCACGCCTGAGGCGCGTGCGGAGACCTTGAGCGTCACCGGCGAGCGGCCAATGCGATGCTCAGCGGGCCGCCGGTGCGGCCAGCCCGAGGCCGAAGCCGCGCGGGTCGGTGCCGACCTCACAACTCTTGGACTCCTCGCGCAGCCCCTTGGGGCAGACGATGGCATCGACCTGGCCCAAAGACTGCAGTTCTTCCACCGTGTCGCCGCGGCCACGCAATGGGCCCGCGACGCCGGGCTCGGCGAACACCTTGTCGGGCAACCCCGGATGCAAGGCGCGCGGCACGCGCAAACTCGTGGCCAGCGGCTGGCCCAGCAGCAGGCTGTTGGCTGCCACCGCCGCCAGCATCGCCGGACCGGACGTACCGCCCGAGGCGGAGCCGGCAAAGATGAAATCGCCGGTGTTGGTGTTGGCCACCAGCATCGGCCCGATCGCCGGGCTGCCATGGCCGCCGACGCCGGGCGCCGGCGCCAACAGAATACCGGTTGAGCCGGCCACGCGACCGCCGCCGAAGAAGCCGTTAGTGGTGAAGGCGCACACCACGGCATTGGCGAAACGATCGACCACCACCAGGGAGGCGCCGGGCGCATCGTTCTGACGCGGCTGCGGTGGACGGGCCAAGCCGGCGGCCGGCGTGGCGCGGCCAACGTCGTAGCCGGCCATCAGCTGATCCAACCGCTGCTCGTTGAGAATGTTACGCGGGTCTTCGCGCACCTGATCGCCACCATCGGTCCAATAGCTGCGGTCGGCATAGGCGCGGCGCGTGACTTCAGTGAATAGCGCCGGACGCTGCGCTTCGGACACACCGGCATAACGGTTGCGTTGAAGCAGCGACCAGATTTCCGCCGTCAGCACCCCGCCTCCGGTCGGTGGCGGCGCGAAATAGGCGATATGATCGCCAAACGGCACCATCACCGGCGCACTCCAGACCGGCGTCTGGTTGCGTAAGTCGTCCACGGAGATGACGCCGCTGCTGGCGCGCACGGCGTCGACGAATTGCCGCGACAACGGACCGCCGTAAAGCTCGCCCGCGCCGCGCAAGCGAATGCTGCCCAAGGTCGCCGCCAGATCGTCCTGAATCCACGGCGAGCCTTCGACCACGAGCTGGCCGTTGGGTTGCGAGAACGCGCGGCGCGTCACCGGATCCTGCTGAATGGTGGCGGCGGCGCCAGCCAGATCGCGGGCGAAGGCGCGCGACACCGGCGCGCCCAAGCGCGACATGCGCTCCGCGGCGCCAACCAATTGCTCCCAGCGCAGCACGCCGTAACGCGCATGCAGCGCCGCCATGCCGCGCACATTGCCCGGCACGCCGACCGGCACCGTGCCGGGACTGCCCGATGCGGGCAGCTTGGTCAGGAAAGTCAGAGCTTCGGTCTTGCGGTCTTTGGACCAATGCACCAGACACACGCCGCCGCCGCCCAGGCTGGCAGAGGACGGCAGCATCACCGCCATGGCAAAGTACGTGGCCACCGCGGCGTCGACCGCCGTGCCGCCGGCCGTCAAAACGTCGCGGCCGACTTGCGCGGAATTGGGCTCGTCGGCGACCACGCCGCCGAAGAAACCTTCGACATAGCCTATCTGGCCCTGTTTGGGGCCAGAGTCGCCACATGATACAATCGTCGCCAATAGAGCAGCGACCGCCACAAATCGGCCGAATTTCTCGGCCACTCCAATGCGGCGCGCAAGCGCTCGCCCATCACGGTTTCCGGCAAGGCGCGACATGGTATCGAAATTTTTCCGCTGCATGGTTTCCCTGGCGATTGCGGCTGTGTTGCTGCCCAGCATCGCCTCGATGCAGGCCGCTTCAGCGCAGGGGAACGTATCACAAATCCGCGATGCCGAAATCGAAAATACCATTCGCGCTTATGCGATGCCGATCTTCAAAGCGGCGCGCTTGGACAGCGATGCGGTGCAAGTCATCCTGGTCAACGATCCCTCGATCAATGCCTTCGTAGCCGGCGGACAAAAGCTGTTCATCTTTACTGGCCTGCTGATGAAGGCGACCAGCGCCGGCCAGGTTATCGGCGTAATCGCCCATGAAAGCGGCCACATCGCCGGCGGGCATTTGGCGCGGCTACGCGAGCAGCTGGAAGCCGCGACCATCGAGTTCATCATCGAGCAGATCCTGACCGTAGCGGCGGCCGGAGCGGCATCGACCAAGGGCGGCGGCATCGGCGGCGGCCACAACTCCGGTCCCAGTGCCGGCATCGCCGAACGCGAGCTGTTGCGCTATTCGCGCACCCAGGAAAGCTCCGCCGACCAAGCCGCGACGGTGTTCCTCGATCGCGCCGGCATCTCGACGCGCGGCCTGCTGACCTTCAGCGAATTTTTGCTGCAGCGCGAGCGCGTGCAGGGCCTGCGGCTGGATCCCTATTTGCTGACCCATCCGCTGACACAGGATCGCGTGGCGTTCCTACAGCATCACGT
>JBBSNV010000026.1:0-10736 GCA_038260375.1 Reyranellales bacterium | reverse complement strand
CAAAGCGCGGCGGCGCCCAGAAAAGCCGGCAAAACGCAGGCTTTTTCTGCAATCGAAACGCCTTCTTTTCAGGAATGAAAAATGATCCTCGAAATCGCCACGCTCGACGTCAAACCAAGCCAGCGCGAGGAATTCCAGGCCGCCTTCAAACAGGCCGCGCCGATCATCGCCGGCATGAAAGGCTATCTCGCGCACCAGATCCAAGAATGCATCGAGGATAAGCAGCGCTTCGTGCTGCTGGTGTGGTGGCAAACGCTCGAGGACCACACAGTGGGCTTTCGCCACTCGGTCGAATACCAGCAATGGCGCGCCCTGCTGCATCATTTCTACGACCCGTTCCCCACCGTGCAGCATTTCTCGCTGCTGAGCGGCAACGGCACTGTTCCCAAGAGCTAAGTTCGGGAGGCAATCATGGCGCGCAAGCTGGTCGACCTGTCGATCTATCTGGAAAACGACGTGATCTCCGATCCGCCGCCATTCCAGCCCAAGATCACCTACATGACGCATAAGAACACCGCGCCGCAGATCGCCAAATTCTTCCCCGGCTTGAAACCGGCAGACCTGCCCGACGGCGAAGGTTGGGCAGTCGAGTTCGTCGAACTCAACACCCATAACGGCACGCATCTCGATGCGCCGTATCATTTCCACTCGACAATGAATCATGGCGAACGCGCGATCTCGATCGATGAAGTGCCGCTCGACTGGTGCATGCAGCCCGGCGTGAAGCTAGACTTCCGCCACTTCCCTGACGGTTATGTCGCGACCAACAAGGACGTCGAAGCCGAACTCAAGCGCATTGGCCACAGCTTGAAGCCGTTGGAGATCGTGGTGGTCAACACCCGCGCCGGGTCACGCTACGGCAACGACGATTACGTCAGCGCGGGCTGCGGCATGGGTTACGGCGCCACCATGTATCTGCTAGAGCGCGGAGTCCGTTTAACGGGTACCGACGCCTGGAGCTGGGATGCGCCCTTCGTGTATACCGCCGAGAAATACAAAGAGAGCGGCGATGCCAGCCTCATTTGGGAAGGCCACAAGGCTGGCCGCCATATCGGCTATTGCCACCTCGAGAAGCTGCACAATCTCGAAGCCCTGCCCGGCGACGGTTTCACCATCACCTGCTTCCCGGTCAAGATCCGCGGCGCTTCGGCCGGCTGGACCCGAGCGGTGGCGGTGTTCGATTAACCGCCACCACCCATGGCGCTAACGCCAGACGCCCAAGATCGCGCCCATCACCAGGAAGAACACCAGCTGGTAAGCAGCGTCGATCACGAACACCATGCGCGAAGTGTCAGAATAGAGATTGGCGGTAAGCCCCAAGGTGGCGGCGAAACCGGCCCAGCACAGAAACGCCAGCTTCAGGCCATCGACCAGCCCAACGCGGCCGGTCCAAACCATCAACGCCGCCAGCGCCGCCGCGATGAAAAGATAGCAGACGAACGAGCCCATGAATGCTTGTGGCATGGTCTTCTTCATCGCCTGCAGCTTGTCGGCCGAATAGCCGTGCGCCACTTGCCATTGCTTGGCGAACAGCGCCGGCGAATACCACAAAGCGCCAATGACGAACGTAGCCACCGCCGCCGCCACAACGGCCAGCCAATTGATCATATGCAAAGTCATCATGATTGCCTCCCCGCCGGACTTTATGTCCGTTGCGTGGGACAATTATCGCGCGAATGAACCGGCGCCGATAGGCCGCGCGGGCCTGATCGGGCAGCCGTTATGCCGTTTCTTCGAACAGCTCGCGACCAATCAGCCAGCGGCGGATTTCCGAGGTCCCAGCGCCGATCTCATAAATCTTGGCGTCGCGCATATAGCGGCTGGCCGGATAGTCGTTGATATAGCCGTTGCCGCCCAGGATCTGGATGGCATCGAGCGCGATCTGCGTCGCTTTCTCGCCGGCATAAAGGATGGCGCCGGCTGCGTCCTTGCGCGTGGTCTGGCCTTTGTCGATCGCCTTGGCCACCGCGTACACATAGGAACGGCAGGCGTTCATGGTGGTGTACATATCGGCCAATTTACCCTGGATCAGCTGGAACTCGCCGATCGCCTGGCCAAATTGTTTGCGCTCATGAACATAGGGCAGCACCAGATCCATGCACGACCGCATGATGCCGAGGGGCCCGGCGGCCAGCACCGCGCGCTCGTAGTCCAACCCGCTCATCAGCACGTTGACGCCCTTGCCGACCTCGCCCATGACGTTCTCGGCTGGCACTTCGCAATCCAGGAACACCAACTCGCAGGTGTTGGAGCCACGCATGCCCATCTTGTCGAGCTTGGGGCTGGTCGAAAAACCCTTGAAAGTCTTTTCGACCAGGAACGCGGTGATGCCGCGCGGCCCAGCACTGGAGTCGGTCTTGGCATAGACCACCAGCACGTCGGCGTTGGGCCCGTTGGTGATCCACATCTTGGTACCATTGAGGATATAGCGGTCGCCCTTCTTGTCGGCGCGCAGCTTCATCGACACCACGTCGGAGCCGGCGCTGGGCTCGCTCATGGCCAGGGCGCCAACGTGATGGCCCGACACCAGCTTGGGCAGGTATTTCTTCTTCTGCTCGGCGCTGGCGTTGCGGCGGATCTGGTTGACGCACAAATTGGAATGAGCGCCGTAGCTGAGGCCGACCGCGGCCGAACCGCGGCTCAACTCCTCGACCGCGACGACATGCTCGAGATAGCCGAGATTGGAGCCACCGTATTCTTCCTCGACCGTAATGCCGAGAATCCCAAGATCGCCCATCTTGGTCCACAGATCGGCTGGAAAATCGTTGGCCTTTTCGATGTCGGCGGCGCGCGGCGCCACTTCATCGGCAGTGAACGAAGCGACCTGATCGCGAATCATGCCGGCGGTCTCGCCGAGGTCGAAATCGAAATCGGGCAAGCGGTTCGGGATCATGGACGCTTCCTCATACTTAAGAATTATGGTGGCGCACTATAGCGACTTAGGCGCCGCTGCAAACGCTTGGCGTCGGTTTCAAACGGCAACCGGAGTTTCGTCATGCGGCTCGGCACCGTCTTGGCACTGACGTCAGATCAAGAACAGCGCCGCCAATCCCAGGAAAGAAAAGAAGCCCACCACGTCGGTCACCGTGGTCAGAAACACCACCGATGCCACTGCGGGATCGATGCGCATCCGCTCCAAGGTCAGCGGAATCACGGTGCCGGCCAGCGCCGCCGCCAGCATGTTGACGATCAGCGCCGCGCCGATGATGGCGCCGATGCGCCAATCGGCAAACCACAGCGCCGCCACCATGCCGGTGACCAGCGCGAACAGAATGGCGTTGAAGCTGCCGACGATCAGCTCCTTGCCGATAAAACGCAGCGCATTGGTGACCGTGAGCTCCTTCATTGCCAAAGCGCGCACCGCCACCGTCAAGGTCTGGGTGCCGGCATTGCCACCCATCGACGCCACGATCGGCGCCAGCACGGCCAGGGCCACGATTTTGACAATTTCGGTCTCGAACAGCCCGATCACCGAAGAAGCGATCAGCGCGGTCAACAGATTGACGAACAGCCAACCAAAGCGCGCGCGCGCAGTGCGCCGCACGTCGGCGAAGATATCGACTTCGCTGACGCCCGCCATACTCAACAAGTCTTTCTCCGCCTCCTCGTCGATCACGTCGACCACGTCGTCGACGGTGATGACGCCGACCAAACGGCCCTGCGGATCGACCACTGGACAGGAGATCAAGTTTTCGTCGCGGAACAGATGGGCGACATCCTCCTGCGGTGCGGTGACCAGGACGGTGCGGATGTCGCGCTCCATGATATCGGCCACGGCCATAGGCCGCTTGCTGCGCACCAGGCTGCCCAACGCCACTACGCCGACCGGGCGATTGCCGGCATCGACCACGAACACGTCATAGAAATCTTCCGGCAACTCGTCAGCCGATTCGCGGAAATAATCGATGACCTCGCCTACCTTCCAGCTTTCCGGCACCTTGGCCAACTCATGCTGCATAAGGCGGCCAGCGGTATCTTCGCCGTAGGACAACGACTCTTCGACATTGGCGCGCTCTTCGGCCGGCATTTGCGCCAGCACTTCGCGCCGTTCGTCCTCGTCGAGATCGCCGATGATGTCGGCGGCATCGTCGGAATCCAATTCCGTCGCCATGGCGGCGATTTCCTTGGGCGCCAAGGACTGGATGACGTCGTCACGCACGTCGTCGTCGAGTTCGAACAGGATTTCGGGATCCAGGGTCAGGCCGATGAGCTGCACCACCCCTCGCCGCTCGTCGCTCGGCATCTGCTCCAGCACATGAGCAATGCCGGCCGGCGACAGGCGCTCAATCATCGAGCGCGCATCGTCGCCGCGATTTTCTTGCACGGCCTCGACGATGGCTTGGATCATCTCCGGCGTAACGACCTGCAGCTTTTGCTGATCTTCCGAATCGAGCTGCAGGGCCGGATCGCTCACGGCGTCGGGCCTGCGATAGTGCCTGCATCGACTGCCGCCGCGTTAGCGGCATCTACTACAGCCACCGCGCTCATGTTGACGATACCGCGCGCGGTGACCGAGGGTGTCAGGATGTGACAGGCGCGCGCCGCACCCAGCAGGATCGGCCCGACCGCCAGGCCGTTCCCCCCTTCCTTCAATAGGTTGAAGGAGATGTTGGCAGCATCGAGCGACGGCATGATCAACAGATTGGCGCTGCCTTTCAGCCGCGAATTGGGGAACAGGCGCTGCCGTATCTCGGCCGACAGCGCGGCATCGGCATGCATTTCACCTTCGACTTCCAAGTCAGGTGCACGGGCCTGAATCAAGCGCAGCGCCTGTTGCATCTTGCCGGCCGATCCGGTCTCGCGGCTGCCGAAGCTGGAATTGGACAATAGCGCCACCTTGGGCTCGATGCCGAAGCGGCGCACTTCTTCTGCCGCCAAGAGGGTCAGCTCGCACAGCTGCGCCGCGTCAAGCTCTTCGTTGACATAGGTGTCGCACATGAACAGCGTGCCGCCCGGCACGATCAGCAACGACAGCGCGTAGATATCGCCGACATTGGCCTTGCGGCCGACGATGTCGTCGATCATCTGCAGATGCATGTGGAAGCGGCCGATCGTGCCGCAGATCATGGCATCGGCATCGCCTTTGCGCACCGCCAAGGCCGCGATCACCGTGGAATTGGTCCGCACCAAGGTGCGCGCCAAATCGAGCGACACGCCCTTGCGTTCCATTAGCCCGTGATAGAACGCCACGTAATCGGCGTAGCGCGGATCGGATGCCGGGTTGACGATCTCGGCATCGCTGCCCGGCCTAAACGACAGGCCAAGCTGGGCGACGCGGCGTTCGATGATCTCGGGCCGGCCGATCAGGATCGGCTTGGCCAGGCCTTCGGTCAGCAACACTTGGGCCGCGCGTAACACGCGCTCGTCCTCGCCCTCGGCGTAGATCACGCGCTTGGGTGCGGCGCGCGCTTGCTCGAACACCGGCTTCATTGCCAGGCCGGAGCGGAACACGAATTCGCTCAGCTGTTGACGATAGGCGGCGAAATCGGTGATCGGCCGCGTCGCAACTCCGCTATCCATCGCGGCCTTGGCTACGGCCGGCGCAAGTTGCACCAACAGCCGCGGATCGAACGGCCGCGGAATAATGTATTCCGAGCCGAAGCTGGTCGAAGCTCCGCCATAGGCTCGCGCCACGATGTCCGACGACTCCGCTTGCGCCAGCGCCGCCAACGCCTGCACGCAGGCAATCTTCATTTCGTCATTGATGGTAGTGGCACCGACATCCAACGCACCGCGAAAGATGAACGGGAAGCACAGCACATTGTTGACTTGGTTGGGGTAGTCGGAGCGGCCCGTGGCGATGATGGCGTCGTCACGCACTGCTTTCACCTCGTCGGGTGAAATCTCTGGCGTAGGGTTGGCCAAGGCCAGCACCAGCGGCTGCTTGGCCATGCGCGCGACCATATCGCGCTTCAGCACATTGCCGGCCGACAGGCCGAGGAAGATATCGGCACCATCGATGATCTCGCCCAAGGTCCGCGCCTTGGTGTCGCGCGCGTAGCGTTCTTTCCACCGATCCATCAACTCGGCACGACCCTGATAGACCACGCCGACGATGTCGGACACCCAGATGTTTTCCGGCCGCATGCCCAGCTTGACCAAAATGTCGAGACAGGAGAGCGCCGCCGCCCCGGCGCCGGAGCACACCAGCTTGACCTTGGCGATGTCCTTGCCAACCAGCTTCAGGGCGTTGAGCACGGCGGCGCCGACGATGATCGAGGTGCCATGCTGGTCGTCGTGGAACACCGGAATATTCATGCGCTCGCGCAGCGCCTTTTCCACCACAAAGCATTCCGGCGCCTTGATGTCTTCCAGATTGATGCCGCCGAAAGTCGGTTCCAGCGCCGCCACGATGTCGATCAGCTTGTGCGGGTCGTTCTCGGCGATCTCGATGTCGAACACATCGATGTCGGCGAATTTCTTGAACAGTACACCCTTGCCTTCCATTACTGGCTTAGCGGCGAGCGGGCCGATCGCTCCTAGGCCCAGCACGGCGGTGCCATTGGTGATGACGCCGACCAGATTGGCGCGTGCTGTGAGAGTGGCGGCCTCGTGCGGATCGGCGACGATCGCCAGGCTGGCGGCGGCCACGCCGGGCGAATAGGCCAAGGCCAGATCGCGCTGGGTGGCCAGCGGTTTGGTCGGCGTGACTTCGATTTTGCCGGGCTTGGGAAAACGGTGATAGCGCAACGCGCTGTCGGTCAGTTCATCCGCCATGACAGCCTCGTTACGCTTTGATGTTCAGCGAGCCAACCGTCGTACTTTCAGATACCTAACTCGGAAGGAAAATGGTGCGGTCAAGAAGACTCGAACTTCCACGGGTTACCCCACAGCGACCTCAACGCTGCGCGTCTACCAATTCCGCCATGACCGCCCATATACCAACCGCGGCCCTAGACCGACGGTATTCCTTCAGCGAGTGGGCCGGAGATACCAAATCGGCGCTCGCTGCGCAAGCCGGCCCGGGCGCGCTGTAACGATTTGTCTTTATTTGGGAAATGCCCGCTTGCGGCCCCGTCGGAAAGGGCGGAAAACGGCACTATGTCAGGCTCGATAAAGCCCGTTTGGGAAACAGCCCCGGCGCCCGTTGCTTACCCCGAAGCCGTGGCCCGGATGGAAACGCGGGCCGCCGCCATCCATGCCGGCACCGCGCCGGAACTGGTCTGGCTGCTGGAGCACCCGCCGCTTTACACCGCCGGCACCAGCGCACGGCCCGCAGACCTGATCGCGCCCGATCTATTGCCGGTGTTCAAAACCGGCCGCGGCGGGCAATTCACCTATCACGGGCCGGGCCAACGCATCGGCTATGTCATGCTCGACCTGAAACGCCGTGGCAGCGACGTGCGGCAGTTCGTAAATGATTTGGAAGAATGGCTGATCCGCACCCTGGCTGCGTTCGACGTCAAAGGCGAGCGCCGAAGCGATCGGGTCGGCGTGTGGGTGGCGCACAGCAATGGCCGCGAAAACAAGATCGCAGCCCTGGGCGTGCGCGTGCGGCGCTGGATCACCTTCCATGGCGTGTCGCTGAACGTAAATCCCGACCTGGCGCATTACGCCGGCATCGTGCCCTGCGGCATCAGCCGGCACGGCGTGACCTCGCTGCACGACCTCGGCATCGATGTGTCGATGGCCGAGGTCGATCACGCGCTGCAACATTGCTTCGATCAGGTGTTCGGCGAAGTACCAGCTAAAGCGCTGGCCGCTGGCTGAAATCGTTGAGGCCGGGCTCGGCCTCAGCGGGCTTGACAGTCAAGCTGCCGACAAAGGCCAGACGTGGGCCGCGCCGGCAGGCGTCGACGAAACGATCGATTTTGGCTTGATCACCCGACGCCAGCGCCTCGACGCTGCCATCGGCGCGATTGCGCACCCAGCCGATCAGGCCCAGCTCGCGCGCGGTGCCAATGGTCCAGTCGCGATAGCCCACCCCCTGCACGCGGCCTGAAATGCGCAAGCGAACGGTCTTGTCCGCCATGATGGCCTTAGGCGAATTCGAGAATCTTCTGATCGACGCGCAAGCTTTCGCCCGGCTTGGCGTGGATGGTGCCGATCACGCCGTCGCGGCTGGCCTTCAGCACATTCTCCATCTTCATCGCCTCGACCACCGCCAACGCTTCGCCGGCTTTGACTTCCTGGCCGGCCTGCACCGCCAGCGATACCAACAACCCCGGCATGGGCGACAACAAGAACTTAGAGGTATCGGGCGCAGCCTTGACCGGCATCAATTTGGCCAGTTCGGCTTGGCGCGGGTTGAGTACGAGTGCGTCAGCCTGTCCGCCGGCAGCAAACAAGCGATACGACACGCCCAGCCGATCTACCTGCACGACGATGCGCTCGCCATTGACCTTGGCGCGGAACAACGGATCTCCGAGTTGCCAAGACGGCTCAATGTCGAACTTCTTGTCGCCCACCTTGACCTTGAAATTATCCTTCTTGGCCTTAACTTTAACAGCGAAAGGCTCGCGGTTGAGGAGCACGGTCCATTTGTCGCCGAACGGCACGAAGTCGGGCCGCACCTTGCCGCTGATCTCGGCATCCCGTGCGGCATAGCCGTGATGCACCACGGCCGCCACCGCTGCCAGCAAGGCGGGATCCGCTGGCGGCAAATCGGCCGCGGTGAAGCCCTTCTTGAATTCTTCGGCGATGAAATTGGTGGTTAGCCGGCCCTCGGCAAAGCGCTTGTGGCCCACCAGCGCCGCCAGGAAGGGGATGTTGTGGGTGACGCCGCGGATGTAATATTCGTCCAGCGCGTGACGCATCACGTCGATCGCCTCGGCACGGTCTTTGCCGCACGCCACCAGCTTGGCGATCATGGGGTCGTAATACATGCTGATCTCGCCGCCCTCGCCGACGCCGGAATCGACGCGCACCGCGCCGTCATGCGTGGCAGGCTCGCGATAGCGCACCAACCGGCCGATCGACGGCAGGAAGTTGCGGAACGGATCCTCGGCATAGACGCGCGCTTCCAGCGCCCAGCCCTTGAGCTTGATGTCCGACTGCTTAAGTTTCAGTTTCTCGCCGGCGGCAACGCGGATCATCTGCTCGACCAGATCTAGCCCAGTGACCATTTCCGTCACCGGATGCTCGACCTGCAGGCGCGTGTTCATTTCCAAGAAGTAGAAATTACGATTCTTGTCGACGATGAACTCGACCGTACCGGCACTTTTGTATTGCACGGCATCGGCTAAGGCCACGGCCTGCTCGCCCATGGCCTTGCGCGTGGCTTCGTCGAGGAACGGGCTGGGCGCCTCTTCGATCACCTTCTGATGGCGGCGCTGGATCGAGCATTCTCGCTCACCCAGATAAAGCGTAGTGCCCTGCCCATCGGCCAGCACCTGGATCTCGATATGGCGCGGCTCTTCGACGTATTTCTCCACAAACACGCGGTCGTCGCCGAAACTCGATCTGGCTTCGTGGGTAGCCGAGGCGAAACCTTCCTTGGCTTCGGCGTCGTTATAGGCAATGCGCATGCCTTTGCCGCCGCCGCCGGCCGACGCCTTGATCATCACCGGATAGCCGATACCCTTGGAAATCTTCACGGCCTCATCGGCATTGGGAATGGCCGCCAGATGGCCCGGCACAGTCGAAACGCCGGCGGCCTGCGCCAGTTTCTTCGACTCGATCTTGTCGCCCATGGCGTGAATGGCATGCGGCTCGGGGCCGATGAACACGATGCCGGCTGTCTTCAGCGCCTTGGCGAAAGCCTGATTCTCCGACAGGAAGCCATAACCTGGATGGACCGCTTCGGCGCCGGTCTTCTTGCACGCTTCGATGATGCGTTCGATCTGCAGATAGCTCTGCGCCGAAGGCGCCGGCCCGATCAGCACCGCTTCGTCGGCCTGGCGCACATGCAATGCATCGGCGTCGGCTTCGGAATAGACCGCGACGGTCTTGATGCCCATGCGCTTGGCGGTGCGCATGACCCGGCACGCGATTTCGCCGCGATTGGCGATGAGGATTTTCTTGAACATTTGCACTCGCTACTTTTTGATCGTCCCTCTGGCAAAGCCACGGCATTCTGAAAGCTGAGTGGGTGGCTGTTTGCGCTTCCATGCTTTGACATCGCGAAAGCCGGCCGCATGCAATAACCCGCCAACGCACATTAAAGTGGGCGCCCACCAATTGGTGACATTATTGCCGTATTCGTTTTCCGGGTAAAATTCCATAAGCACTTGTCGGTCCGGATAACCTTTGCCCATGCCTCCCCGATAAGGGCTGAAGTCGTCGCAGATTGCCGTCTCGACGAAAATCTCGCCGTCGCAAATCGCAGCCAGCTTGTCGAGCGCCAGCAATGGATGGCGCAAATGATAGAGTGTGCCGAAAAAGAATATAACGTCGAAGCGACCGAGTCGCTCTTCGCTGACGTCGTACACCGTCATTTCTTGCCGGCGGCAAATCTGCTCCGAGTAATTCAATGCTTTACGACAAAAATCGAAATTGTCCCAGCCTTTGCGATCCTTCTCGCTTAAGGCACCGAGATAGTCGGAGAAATCGTCGATCGCCGCCACTTCGTGGGCGCCGCGCTTGATAGCTTCAAAGGTCCAAAACCCATCCCAGGCGCCGACATCGAGCACGCGCTTGCCCGACAGATCTTGAGGGACTTTATAAGCCTGCGCGTCGACTGGCGCCCAACCCGGTGTAACAACCCCGCCCGGCAACTCGATGCGGTGATACCAATAGGGAAATTTGGCGATGCCATGGGCGATTTCCTCCGACGTCATGGCGCTCACCTTTCCACT
>JBBSNV010000025.1:0-10856 GCA_038260375.1 Reyranellales bacterium | reverse complement strand
CGTCGCCTGCCGGCCGCGAAGAAAACAGTTCCATGCCAATCCAGGCCACGCCGGCCAAGGTCAGGCCGATCCAAACGCCGCTACCCAGCAGGGCAAAGAGCGCGATCACCAGCATGAGCGTCACGGTGAGGTCACTCATGGCGCGCCTCCCCCGTTGCGCGAACCCGACGCCCGCGCAGCTCCAGCACCCATTCGTCGATCAGCGCGATCAGCAGCACCGTGGTACCGACGCCCATCACGATTTGCGGAATCCACAGCGGCACGGGGATCAGGCCGGTGGATGTGTCGCCATAGCGATAGCTGACGATCACCATCTTAACGATGTACCAGGAAAAAAAGCCGGACAGCAAAGTAGCGCCCGACAGGCACCAGATTTCGCCGATGCGCCGCGCCCGGCCGCGCAGGCGCTGAACGAACAAGGTGACGCGGATATGCTCGCCTTTGCCAAAAGTGTAGGCCAATGCCAGGAAAGACGAAGCCAGCATGGCGTAGCCGGCGAAATCGTCGGCCGAACGCGCCACGTAGCCTAGATAGGCGCCGCCGATCGAATACAACACCGCGATGCCGATCAGGATCAGGCAAATGCCCGCCAGCACGCCGCAACCGAGATAGAGCTTTTGCAGCCAGGCGCGCATTGCTTCCCCCAAAACGAAAGCGCCGGCGCTAGAGCGGATCGCGATCTTGTGAAAGCAAAGTGCTTTTCCACCCCATCGCGTGAATCCACTCTATTGCCAAAATGCAGAGCAAATTTACACCTTTCGATGCATCGTTTTGCGATCCACCGAAAGGTGATTTGCTCTGAGGCCGGCTCTTTTTTGGACCGTCTTATTTTTTGTAGGCGTCGAGAATGGTCTTGCCATCGGCGCCGGCCGCTTTGGTCCAATCTTCGGTCATGGTCTTGCCCATCGCGGCGAGTTCGGCGGCGAACTTGGCGTTGGGCGCCTGCACCTTCATGCCGTTCTTCGCCAGGGTGTCGAGGAAGCCGGCGGCCAGCTTCTCGCTTTCGGCCCAGCAGGCGTCGCCCGCCTTCTTGCCTTCGGCCAGCACGGCCGCTTGGCTCGCCTTGTCGAGTTTGCCGAACGCGTCCTTGCTGACGATCACCAGGTTCTTCGGCAGCCAGGCTTGGGTGTTGTAGAAATACTTCAGCTGTTCCCACACCTTGCTGTCGACGCCGGTGGCGCCGGAAGAGATGAAGGAATCGACCTTGCCGGTGGCCAGTGCCTGGCTCAATTCGGCGGCCTGAATGGTGATCGGCTGGGCCTTCACCAACTCGGCCAGGCGCGAGGTCTGCGGGCTATAGGCGCGCCACTTCAGGCCTTCCATGTCCTTGGTCGAGTTCAATTCCTTGTTGGCGTAGATGCCTTGCGGCGGCCAGGCGCAGGTATAAAGCAGCATCATGCCCTGGGCATCGAGCTTCTTCTCCAGCACCGGCGTCTGCGCCGCCGCCAGCTTCTTGGCGTCGGCATAAGAGGTGGCCAGGAACGGCACGCCGTCGACGCCGAACACCGGATCTTCGTTCTGGTAGTTCACGCCCAGGATTTCGCCGATCTGCGCTTGGCCCGATTGCACGGCGCGCTTGATCTCGTTGGCCTTGTAGAGCGAGCCGTTGGCGTGGACGGTGATCAGCAGCTTGCCGCCGGTCGCGGCTTTCACGCCGTCGGCGAATTTCTGCAGATTGACGCTATGGAAATTGGTCGCCGAGTAGCCAGCCGGCAAATCCCATTTGGTCTGCGCGATGGCCTGCGATGCCAGCGCCAGGCTTCCCGCCAATACGGCGCCGGTCAGTAATTTGTTCATTCTTTGCCTCCTCAAGTGTTCGTTGCGCGAAATTGTTACCGGGCTAACCCCGGCTTGGCAAGGCGTGGTCAGGCCGGCGGTTTGAGCAAACGGGCATAAATCGGCCTCAGCACGGTCGGCATGATGTAGATCGGGAATTGCGCGGTAGCGATGAACAGGAACAAGGCGGGGTCGGTGCTGGCCGGCAGCACTGCCAGCAACAGCCCGACATTGCGCGTGCCGCTGAGGAAACACACGGTCAGCGCAACGCGCTTGCCCAGCCATAGGGCAAACGCGATGCCGATCGCCTGATAGGCGATATGCGCGCCGAAACTGGCCAGCACGAACCACAGCACCCGCTTGGGGTCGGCCAGGATCTGCGCCGTCACGCCGTCGAAAATGGCGATGGCGAACACGATCAGCAGCATCACGCCGAAACCGTCGATCGCCGGCGCCAGCCGTTGCAGCCGCGCGCGCAACAGCCAACGCAGGCCCAACGCGATGACCAGCGCGATGCCGATCAGCCCGCCCAGCCGCACCATCAAGGCGCCGACGCCGATCTCGAGCGGCAGATCGAGCAGCACTAGCGCCAAAGGCGGCAAGGACAACGGCACCACCAGCAAGCCCGCCACCGCGATCACCAGGCACAGCGCCTGGTTCAATCCCAACAGCGGGGCAAAGGCCGGTGCCGAGCTAATCGGCGGGCAGAAGCACATCACCGAGATCGCCAGCGCCAGGCCGGGCTCGATGCCGATCTGCCGCGCCAGCGGCGCCACGATCAGGCCGATGCCGACCATGACCAAGGCCATGACGAACGCCACCCGCGCCGGCCGTGCCGCCAGATGGCGCAAGGCCGGCCAATCGGTGCGGACCATGGCCACGATCAGGATCAGCAGCACCAAAGGCGTGATCGCCGGGCGCATCAGAGCCGCCAGGTCGGGCCAGAGCAGGCCGATCAGCACCGAAAACGGCAGGATCGCCGTCGCATGCCGGGTCAGCAGGACAAGGAAGGCTGCGATCATGAAGGGATGAGTGGGCCGATAAAATGACCGTGATGAAGGGCGTGATACCGCCGGTAACCAGCGTTTAAGCCGCCGGCGAGACGAGGCCACACGCTATGATCGGCGCATGATCCATCGCAAGCGTTTTCGGCCGATCGCTGGGCTGTTGATTGCCGGGTTGATTCCGGGTGCCATCGGCGGCTGGCCGGCCTTCGGCCAGGCGGCACCGGGTGCCACGCCGGCCGCCAATAGCTGTTGGTTCGATGTCGCACCCACCACGGGTGCCCCTATCACCGGCGAGCCGATGGCGCTGAACGTCACGGTGCGGTGCGCCATTTCGGGCGGCTTGAGCCTGCGCGCCAATTCGCGCCAATCGGCCAGCTTCGTCAAACTCACCGACAGCGCCGGCAACGCCATAGCCGAAGACAATCGCATCTGGAAATTGCCGGCCAGTCCGTCCGGCATTGTCGAGGCGCGCTATCGCTTCGAACTCGACGCCTATCTCGACGAGACCAACAACGACATGGAGGGCATGCGCCGCGGCGGTACTCGCGTGGCGTTGCTGGGCGGTTGGATGCTGCAGCCGCTGGTGGGCGGCAACGGCCCAGCCGTGTCGATTGCGGTCGATCTGCCGCAAGGCCAGAGTTTCGCCACGGCATTGCCGCTGCGTAACGGGCGTTACGTGTTGGGCGAGGTGCCGATGCGGTTTGCCGGCTACGCCGTGTTCGGCAATTTTCAGTCGCTGGTCGTTCCGGTGCTGCCGCCGCCGGCGCTTGGCACCCCGGCGCTTGGCACCCCGGCGCCCGGCAAGCGCGACGCGCAGATCGAGCTGGTGATGCTCGATGCCAACTACACCGCCACGCGCCAGAACTACGCCGACTGGGTGCGCCAGAGCGCGCAAGCCATCGCCAGCTATTTCGACGGCTTCTCCTCCGAAAAGACCTTGATCGTGGCGTTCCCGGGAGGCGGCGAGGGCGTCCAGTTCGGCCGCGTGGTCGGCGGCGGGGGCGTCACCGTGGCCTTGCGCGTCGGCATCGACAGCAAGGTTGGCGATCTCTACCAAGCCTGGGTCTTGATTCACGAGATGATCCATACCGCCATGCCCTTTGTGTTGGGCCGCGGCTCCTGGCTGATGGAGGGCGCCGCCACTTATATCGAGCCGATCATCCGCAGCCGGGTCGGCTGGAAAAGCGAAGACGATGTGTGGCACGAGTGGATCGACAACATGCCGCGCGGCGTCGGCGCCTTGTCGGAATCGGGCCTGCTCGCCAGCTCCGGCCGCAACGCCACCTATTGGGGCGGCGCGCTGTTCATGTTGTTGACCGACGTCGAAATGCGCCGCGGTAGCGCCAACAAGGTCGGGCTGGAGGATTGCTTGCGCGACGTCCTGGCGCAGATCGGCAACACCACCAAGCTGCTGAGCGTCGCGGACTTGATCGCGGCCTGCGACCGGGCGGTCGGCGGCACGACGATGCAGGACATGGCCAACCGCTACGTCTACAAAGCCACGCCGCTCGATTTGATGGCGCTGTGGCGCGATCTCGGGGTCGAATTGGTCGGCGGCAGGATCGTCTATCACGACGAGGCGCCGCTTGCTGCCGTGCGCAAGGCCATCGTGCGCGGCATGCGCCCGCCGGTGCGCGTGCCGATGGGGCCGGCTTAGGGCTGCAACGCCTCGAGTGCGGCCACCAGTTCGTCGACCTTCGCGTTCAGCAACACTTCGCCCTTGGCGGCGCTGGCATGGCGCGGATCGCCGGTGGCGCCGCTGCGTTCGAACGACTGGTCCGCTTCGGCGGTGGCGCGCTCCAGATGCACCAGATGCGGCGCGATCGCCAGCATCATGCTGGTCTCGCGCTCGTCGGCATGGCCGCCTTGTTTGTTGTCGAGCACCGCTTCGGCACTTTTGCCCAGCAGGCGCATATGCAGCGCCATCGGCTGTACGCTGTGTCGGTGGGCGATCCGTTCGATCGCCGCATCGACCGGCCGTTCGGTCGAGACCCCGGTGTTGAGCAGCACCAGCTTGCGGGCGCCTTGGTCGAGCAATCGCGCCATCAATTCGACCAGCATGGCCTCGAACGTCTCGGCCGACAGCGATTGGCTGCCGGCGAAATTCACGAAGGCCGGGTAGTATCCGAAGCCGACCACTGGCGCGATCAGCAGCTTCACGCGCTGGCCCGCACGTTCGGCTAAGGCCCGTGCGGTCAGGTAATCGGTTTGCATCGGCAGATGATGGCCATGGGTTTTGGCCGCCGCGCCGATCGGCAGCAACACCGGCAGGCCGGCATCGAGGCATTGCTTGACCTCGGGCCAGGTCAAATCCTCGATCCAACCGCCTTGCATCAGCGACGCATCAGTCGGTCAGGGGCAACAGCAGGCGGGCGTCGATCCACACCCGCAGCAAGCCCGCTGCACGGGTGGCGGCCTTGTCGACCGGCATGAATTTCGCCAGCCCTTCGCACAACTCGGCGAAGCTCATGCCGCTGGCGGCGGCATCGAAGGCCCAGGCTTCGTCCGGCTCCATCGAGCGGAATTGCGGGTTGGTGTCCTTGCGCCAGACCAGCCAGTCGATCGGCTGGGGCGCTCCTTCGACCGTCAAGCTGCCGAGCGGCTTGTCGTCGTGGCCGACCCAGGCCTTGGGCGCCATGGTGGTGAGGGTCAGGCGATGGACATTGGCCCGCGGCTTGACCGTCAGCGCCACCCATTGCTCGCCGCTGAGCTGCATCAACTCTTCGACCGCCATGGCTTCGTCGTCCGCGGCATCCAGCGCCAGACCCAGCGCCCATTCGAACTCGGCCATCTCGATGATGTCGATGCGATCCTTGGTCGATGCGTGCTGGCGCAGGAATTGGGGCAAGTGTTGGCCCAGCCAGCGCACATTGGCATAGCGCGAGGGATGGGCCTCGACGTAAGCGCGCATCGCTTGCTCGAACTCCTCTTCGCCCAGCATGGCGCGCACCGCCGAATAATCCACCGTCAGGCATTCGTGCAGGCGCGAGAAATAGCCGTGGCGATAGATCGACAGCAGCAGCGCACGGTCGGCCTTGCTGCTGTCATTGACGTGTTGCGCCATGTCGTCGTTCTGACCCAGCAGATAGGCCTGGAAAATGTCCTGCAACTTGGGCAGAGCCGCCTTGGGTAGGGCCGCCTTGGGCAGAGCCTCCTTGGAAAGAGGATGGCTCACGCCGCGTTCTCCTGGCGGCGCAGCGCTGCGCTGGCGATCTGGCGCGCGCGTTGCAGCTCGTCCACCACCTCCTGATAGGGCGGGATCTTGTCGTCGCGTTCGATCATGGTCGGGATCGGCCCGAAGCGGCGTATCGCTTCGCCATAGAGGTGCCACACCGGATCGATCACCGCGGCATCGTGGGTGTCGATGATGAAGTTGCCGTAATTGCTGTGGCCGGCCAGATGGATTTGGCCAATGCGCTCGCCCGGAATGCCGGCGAAATAATCCTGCGGTGCGAATTCGTGGTTGAAGCCGCTGACATAGATGTTGTTGACGTCGAGCAGGATGCCGCAATCGGCGCGCCGCGCCACTTCAGCCAGGAAATCCCACTCCGATAAAGCCGATTGCGCGAAGGTGACGTAGCTCGACACGTTCTCCAGCAGCATCGGCCGGCCGATATGGTCCTGCACCCGTTTGACCCGTTCGACGACATGGGCCAGCGCTTCCTCGGTGTAGGGCAGGGGCAATAGGTCGTGCATGTTCTTGCCCTGCACGCCGGTCCAGCACAGATGGTCGGAAAACCAGGCGGGCTCGATGCGGTCGGCCAGGGTCTTCAATTCGCGCAAATATTTTTCGTCGAGCGGATCGGTCGAGCCGATCGACAGCGACACGCCGTGCATCACCATCGGATAGTCGGCCCGGATACGGTCGAGATAGTGCAGCGGCTTGCCGCCGGGCACCATGTAGTTCTCCGAGATCACCTCGAACCAGTCCACTTGCTTGGGACCGGCCAGGATCTCCTCGTAATGTTGCGGCCGCAGGCCAAGGCCAAAGCCGCCGATCGATTGAGCCGTCACGTTGTGCTCGCTGTTGTCCTTAAAAAGCAACCGGGCGCCACCGAAATATCGGGGCGCCCGGAAGTTTACACCGTTCGGGCGGGGCGTTAAGCCACCGCCCAAGGGGTATTAGCCGACCTTGCCGCCGGCGGCGGTGCAAGCAGCGGCGTCCTTGGCCGGCGCCCAGCCCTGGCCCTTGCAGGCGTTCTGGCCCTTGGACGGGCTTTGGCCGCCCTTGCAGGCGCTCTGGCCCTTGCAGGCATTGGCGCCCATGCACTTCACGCCGTCATCGGCGAAAGCAACGGACGAAACGGTGCCAGCAGCGAACATGGCGGCAGCGGCAGCAGCGATAATGATTCCGGTCTTCTTGGCGTTCATCGTAAAGCTCCCTTGGGGGTTGGTCGCGGGGTTGGTCGAAACAATCAACAAGTGGTCTACGACCGTCTTGCTGAGGCAGATCATCGCAACTTGCGAGGACACTAAGAAGTCAAACGCTCGTGACGGTTAGCTCACCATGCGATCACGAATTAGCTACCGGATAACTTGATCTGAAAATGTGTCACTACGTGGCCACCGTCAGCGCGCGGTCGTATCGCACTGCACAATGGCCGGACAAGTCTGACACGCGATGATTGCTTCACTTGCCCGATGACCATGCAGCTTGGCATGGTGGCGCCGCCCATCGTCCCGGCGCCCGCGTGGTGGAATTGGTAGACATCAGGGACTTAAAAACTCATCAGTCAGAATAACTAGGCCGGGTGGTATGGTTTTTCCCCAGCAATTTGCGGAAAAATCGACTTCCCGCGTATCATCGCCGGATCATTTTCGAGTCTGAGATCCACCCCGGGAATGCGATTCTACTGCGGTAAAAGGGTGGTGCGGGCGGCCGGACTCGAACCGGCACGGTCGGTTAAGACCTCAGGATTTTAAGTCCTGTGCGGCTACCAATTTCGCCACGCCCGCGCACAACAAGGATCGATATGAAGCACAAAGTCACCGGCGAATGGAAGCGCCCGGCAAACGGCACCTTCTCTTACCGCCGGGCCATGCCAGAGCCGTTGATGCTGCTATTCGGGGTCCGAGCCCACTACAGCCGACTGCTGGGCATAAAAGACCCGACCAACGCGGCCCGGCTTTGGGCGGTCGAACATCGCCCTGCAGCGGCAGCGGGGCGGTAAGATGCGCCGGTGAAGCGAGCGATGTATTATTGAGCGGCACAGGGTCGGTTCGCTCTACTCTTAAGAAATAGGACGGACCACGGAAATAATCGCCGCCGCACCGTGGCGAATGCGGTTGACCGCTTTTCCTATCTTGCCCCGGCCACGTCGACGATTGTGCCGCTGACATAGGATGCTGCCGCCGATGCCAGCCAGACGATGGTCTCGGCGACTTCCTCCGGCTTGCCCGCGCGTTTCATGGGAATGTATTTCGCCACCCGCTGGGCGCGATCGGGCATGCCGGTAGCCGCGTGGACTTCGGTGTCGATCAGACCCGGCCGCACCGCATTGACGCGGATGCCCTCGTCGGCGACTTCCTGGGCGACGCCGAAGGTGAAAGCGTCGACGGCGCCTTTCGAGGCTGCGTAATCCATCCATAGATTGGCTGCCCCCAGACGCGCCGACGCCGACGACACATTGACGATGGCGCCGCCGGGTCCACCATGTCTGGTCGACATGCGCAGGATCGCCTCGCGCGTGCACAATATGGTGCCGGTGACGTTCGCCTGCATCATCCGATTGATCTCGGAGCCCTGCATGGCTTCTACCCGGCGCCGGCCGGTGGCGACAACGGCGGCGTTGTTGACCAATGCTGATACCCGCCCGAGCTGACGATCGACAGCCTGGAACAGGGCAACGATGTCGGCTTCGTTACCGACGTCGCTTTGAATGGCGATGGCGCGCCGGCCGGTCGCTTCCACCTTGCTCACCACCGATGCCGCCGCCGCGGCGTCGCGGATGTAGCTGATGCATACGTCAAAGCCCTTGCGCGCCGCCAGGCATGCGGTCGCCGCACCAATGCCGCGGCTGCCACCGGTAATGATCATCACTGCGGTCATGAATTTGCCTGCCTTCCGTCGATCGTTGTGGGCGCGCCGATCCGCCCGCATACTACTCCGCGACGGCGCGCGCCGCTTCGCGTTGCGCCGGCTTCTCGCAATAGATCGCCCCGCTTTGCGCCAGCGCGTCGATCGCCGCATCGCTGAAGCTGGCGAACTCCTTCAACACGGCGCGTGTATCCTGGCCGAGGTGCCGACCGCTCCAGCGGATCACGCCCGGACTGCCCGACAGCTTGGGCACGACATTGGCCAGCTTGATGGTGCCCAGGTCCTGTTCGGCCACTTCCTTGATCATGTCGCGCGCCTTGAAATGGACGTCGCGGAAGATGTCGGCCACCGTATAAATGCGCGCTGCCGGCACGTCAGCGTGATTGCACAGCAGATCTTCGATCTCCTCCACGCTGCGCTGGCGCGTCCATTCGCCGATGATGCTGTCTAGCGCGGCGCTGTTGTCGCCGCGCAGCACCGGCGTCTTGAAGCGATCGTCCTCGATCAGCTCTTCGCGGCCCATCGCCTTGATCAGCCGCCGGAAAAGGCTCTGGCCCGCCGCTGCAATATGGATGTAGCCGCCATCTTTGGCTTGGTACAGCATGTTGGGTGCATGGCCGGGCAGGGCGGGTCCGGCGCGGTTGGGGATGTCGCCCAGCTTGTCGTAGGCGGGCACGAACGGTTCCATGAAACTGAAGGCAGATTCGAACAGCGTGGCATCGACCAACTGGCCGGCGCCGGTCGCCTTGCGGTTGAGCACCGCCATCACAATGCCGAATGCGGCATACAGACCGGCGATGTAATCGGTCAGCGATACGGCGACACGCGCTGGCGGCCGGTCGGGATCGCCGGTCAGGTGGCGCAGGCCGCTGACCGCCTCGCCGATAATGCCGAAACCGGGACGGCCGCTATAGGGCCCATCCTGCCCGAAGCCCGAGATGCGGGCCATGATGAGGTCCGGTCGCACCTGGCGCAGCTGTTCATAGCCGATGCCCCATTGTTCCAGCCCGCCAGGGCGGAAATTCTCGATCACGATGTCGCACGACTTGACCAGCCGGCGCACGACGTCCTGGCCTTCGGGCTTGCGCAGGTCAATGGCGATTAGCCGCTTGTTGCGGAAAATGCTGGCGGCATAAAGCGACACGCCCTTGTGGCGCTTGCCCATCGACCGCACGGCATCGCCGGCAGGATCTTCTACCTTGATCACCTCGGCGCCGAAATCCGCCAGCAGCCGGCCGCAGAACGGCCCAGCGATGGTCGAACCCAGCTCGAGAACGCGACAGCCGGTTAAGGGCCCGTTCTGGCGCTGCGTATTGCTTTGCATTGGCGTTGCATCTCCGAAAGCGCGGCAGCCCCAGCCGCTATATGTCTAATCGCTGTCAAGCAAATTGTTGACAATATGACAATATCACATAGTATCGAACGGGAGCAAGATGGGCGCATTGCAGCGCGCCCCGCTAATCATTCGGAGGAGAGTTCATTGTCGGACCAACCCATCAAGACCGAGATCACCGGCACCGTGTGGCAGATCAAGGTCGCTATCGGCGACAAGGTGTCGGAAGAGGACCCGATCATGATCCTCGAATCGATGAAGATGGAAATCCCGGTGCTGTCGCCCGACGCCGGCGTCGTCAAGCAGATCCTGGTGAGTGAGGGCGAGGCCGTGACCGAAGGGCAAACGGTCGCCGTCCTGGCCTAAGCGCGGCGCAGCGGCTGCCCGCTAGCGTGCGGTGCGGCCCTTCTTGCCTTCACCGGCAGCTTGTTGCCGGCGCAGGAGTTGCACCGCCATGGCGCGCGATTCCAGCACCAGCCGTTCGCCGGTCTCCTGGGCCCGTACCGACTCGCCTTTTTGGAGGTGTCGCAACAGCACATTGGTAAGCTTGGCCGATTGAAGACGGCGTTCCTGCGTCGACAGGCCGAGCCGCGAATAACGCACTGTCTGATGCGCCAGCGAATAGATCAGATCGCGCAGCCGCGTGTTGCCGCAGCCTCCGGCCATGGTCATGTTGAGATCATAGCTTTCCTTGACGTATTGG
>JBBSNV010000024.1:0-10858 GCA_038260375.1 Reyranellales bacterium | reverse complement strand
TGGCCGCCACCGGCAGCTTCAAGCGCTCTGCAATGGCGCGCGTGGCTTTCTTATCCAGCTCGCCGACCGGGAAGCGCAACAGATCCAACTGCTCGCGCGTGGTGGCGAACAGGAAATAACTTTGGTCGCGCGCGGCATCGGCGCCACGCAACAATTCAGGGCCATTTATACCAACACGACGGCGCACATAGTGACCGGTGGCCAACGCATCGGCGCCCAGATCGCGCGCCGTCTGCAATAGGTCGCGGAACTTCACCGTCTTGTTGCACAAAACGCAGGGCACTGGCGTCTCGCCGTTGAGATAGGATTCGGCGAAGGCTTCCATCACCTCGTTGCGAAACCGGCTCTCGTAATCGAAAACGTAATGATCGATGCCGAGCTGCTCGGCCACGCGCTTGGCGTCGTAGATATCCTGGCCGGCGCAGCACGCGCCCTTGCGCGCAGCCATCTCGCCCTGATCGTAAAGCTGCAAGGTCACGCCAATGGTCTGGTAGCCCTGCTCGGCCAGCAATGCCGCCGCCACCGACGAATCGACGCCGCCCGACATGGCGACGACCACGCGGGTATCCTGCGGCTTCTTATTAATGCCTAAGCTATTGAGGAGGCTATTCATGGCGCGGAATATAGGCTTCCGCGCTCATCAAGCAAGCTAGAGCTGTAACCCACCGCCCACCACGATGGTCTGGCCGGAGATGAAGTCGGACTCCGGAATGCAGAACAAATACACGCCGTTAGCGGCATCCTCGGGCGTGCCGAAGCGGCCGAGCGGCGTGGCGTCGAGAATGCCTTGCGAATATTCCGGCGGCAGGCCGACCTTGAAGTCGCGTCCTTTAACCTCGATCGTCACAGGGCCTTTATCGAGCCGCTGCGTCAGGCGCGTGTCGATATAGCCAAAGGCGATGCAATTGACCGTGACGTTGTAGCGGCCCCACTCCTTACACAGCGAGCGCGTCATGCCAAACAGCGCCGCCTTGGCGGTGGCATAGGCCAGTTGCGTCGCCGCGCCATAGACCGCCGAGGCCGAAGAGATCGTGACGATCTTGCGTGTGACCGAATGGGCGGCTTCCTTGCGCGAGGCTTCCCGCAAATAGGGCGTCAGCGCGCGCAGCAAGCGAAACGGCGCCGTGGCATGGACGTCGATCATCGCATACCACTGCTCGTCGGTATGGTTCTGGATCGTGGTGTTCCAGATATAGCCCGCGTTGTTGACCACGATATCGATGCGACCCAACGCTTTAAGCGTATCGTCGACGATGCGTTCGCCGAAATCCGGCGCCGCTACATCGCCCGCCACCACCACGCCTTTGCCGCCAGCCCGTTTGATCGCGGCCAGGGTCTCGGCCGCCGGCTCCGGGTCGAGATCGTTGACCACGATGGCGGCACCTTCGCTGGCCAGTTTGCGCGCGATCGCAGCACCAATGCCGCGGCCCGATCCGGTGACGATCGCTACCTTGCCGTCGAGTTTGCCTGCCATCACTACCTCCCGTTACTGAACAGAATGATGGACGAGCCCCGCGCAAAAGCAAAAGGCGACCCGAAAGCCGCCTTGCTTAGCGAAATAGTGGGCTGCGAATTTTATCCGCGTGGCAGCGGCGGCGGACTATACGGCGGCGGGCCGTTTTGACCCTGCGGATATTGACCCTGCGGATATTGCCCCTGCGGATATTGACCCTGGGGTTGCGGCGCGTATTGCGGCGGCGCCGTATCGCGCGTCAGGCGCACCCGTGCGCCATAGACCACCACCACACGTTCGCCAATCTGCAGCCGATCTTCGTTGGTTTGCACCACGGAGAACTGCGCGCCGTCACCACGTTGGATGATGAACTCGGTGGCGTAGCCGCGATTGGCAGAGTCTTCGATCGCCGTACCGACGATGCCGCCGACGATCGCACCACCGATCGCGCCCAGGATGCTGCCGCGACCGCCATGGCCGATATAGGATCCCGCCACCGCGCCGGTCCCGACACCGACCACCGTGCCGACGCCGCTGTTGGGGCCGCGCACTTCGACGTCGCGCGCGGCAACGATCACGCCGCGATCGACCGGCGCTGGACGGCCAATTTCATAACCGCTGTAGGTGGTGCCGGTATTCTGCGGCTGGCAGGCGCTCAATCCGACCAGAGCAGCCAAACAACCGGTCGAAACAGCCAGGCGGCGGATCATTGGAGACGCGATATTCATGGTTTCCCTCAAGAGAAAAGCTTAGCTCAATTTTACCTAGAAAAATGGCGAAATTACGGATCGGTCGATCAACAGTTTAGGACGTTGATTCGGGCGATCAATCGCGCTCTTCGATCCAAGCCATTTGGATGGCTTCGAGAATTTTCTCGCCCGATTTCTTGGGGTCGTCCTCGAAGCCCGGCAGGGCCACGATCCATTTATGCAGATCGGTGTAACGCAGATTGACGTTGTCGGCGCTGGGATGGTGTTCCTCGAGCGCGATGGCGATATCGACGGTGTCGGTCCAGCGCAGGCCCAAATCTATCTCCGCTAAGGCGGCTCCGCTATTTATCGACCATCATGTTACGCGTGGCGGCCGGCAACTGCACGGTCAAGCCGTCGAGTTCTTCGGTGATGATGATCTGACAGCCTAGCCGCGAGGTATGGGTCAAGCCGAACGCCAGATCCAGCATGTCCTCTTCGTCTTCCGACGCGCCGGGCAACAGATCGTACCATTCGGCATCGATCACCACGTGACAGGTCGAGCAGGCCAGCGAGCCCTCGCAGGCGCCTTCCAAATCGATCTTGTTGCGGTGCGCGATTTCTAGCACCGACAAGCCGATCGGCGCCTCGACTTCCTTGCGGGTCCCGTCTTTTTGGACGAATACCATCTTGGGCATATCAAATACTCCGCATAGCCAAAATCATCCGAGCTTAGTGGCCAAGCGATCGAGCTCGACACCCTTTAGCGCCTGGCGAATGCCGCGATCCATGCGCCGTTCGGCGAAATCCCGGGTCGCGTTATCCAACGCCTCACTCGCGGCGTTTATAGCATCGCGGTCGGAGCCGTCGATGGCTTTTTGCAGTGCGGCTCGGGCGCCATCGATGGCGCCGCGCTCGCCGGAATCCAACAAATCGCTATCGGCAGCCAGGGCCGCGTCCAGGGCCAATAGGTTACGCTTGGCCTCGACCCGCGCCTCGATCAGCATACGGTCCTGCATGTCCTCGGCGCCGCGCTCTAGGGATTCGCGCAGCATGCGCGCCATGGTGTCTTCGTCCAAACCATAGGACGGCTTGACCTCGACCCGCTGCGCCGTATCGGTGGTCTGTTCGCTGGCGGAGACCGTCAGTAACCCATCAGCATCGACCGTAAAGGTCACTTTGATGCGCGCCGCACCCGCCACCATCGGCGGAATGCCCTGCAGTTCGAAACGCGCCAGGCTGCGATTGTCTGCAACCAATTCGCGTTCGCCTTGCACCACATGAATGGCCATGGCTGTCTGGCCGTCTTGATAGGTGGTGAACTCCTGCGCCATCGCCACCGGGATCGACGTGTTGCGCGGGATGATGCGCTCGACCAGGCCGCCCATGGTTTCCAGTCCCAAGGACAGCGGCGTGACGTCGAGCAGCAAGGTGTCGGAGCCAACGGTCAAGGCTTCGGCCTGCAACGCCGCGCCCAAGGCCACAACCTCGTCGGGATCGATATCGGTGAGCGGCGGCTTGGCGAACAACGCACCCACCGCGCGGCGCACCGCCGGCGTTCGGGTCGAGCCGCCGACCATGACCACGCCTTTGACATCGGCCAGTTTGATCTCGCCATCGGCCAACACCCGCCGCGTGATGGCCGCCGTGCGATCAAGAAACGGCGCGATCAGTTGTTCCAGCGCCTTAACATCGAGAGAGTGACGCGATGGCTTGCCCTCCAACTTGATCTGCCATTCGCCATCGTCGTTGTTCGACAGATGCTCCTTGGCCAAGCGAGCGGTGGCCAAAACCAGCTTGGCGCTATCGCTATTGGGCGATGCCGGCAATCCCGCCTGGCGACGTTCGCTTAAGAATCCTTCGGCGATGGCGTGATCGAAATCGTCGCCGCCCAGCGCCGCATCGCCACCAGTGGCCAGAACCTGGAACACGCCCTTCTCCAATCGCAACAGGGAGAAATCGAACGTGCCGCCGCCCAAATCGTAAATCGCATAAATGCCCTCGGCGCCTCTATCGAGGCCATACGCCAGGGCCGCCGCGGTCGGTTCGTTGACCAGGCGCAGCACCACTAGACCAGCCAGGCGCGCCGCATCGCGTGTCGCCGTGCGCGCGGCATCGTCGAAATAAGCCGGCACGGTGATCACGGCCTGATCGACGCTCTGGCCCAACGCTGCCTCAGCCCGCGCCTTGCAGGCACGCAAGATCTCGGCCGAAATTTCCACCGGCGACAGTACCTGGCCCTCGACCTTCAATTGCACCATGCCGTCTGTAGCGCCCGGCACGACTTCGTAAGGCAGCGCGCCGGAAAGCGCCTTGAGATCAGCCGCACCACGGCCCATCAGTCGCTTAATCGACGACACCACGGCTTGCGGCCGTTCCAGCCACAAGGCGCGCGCCGCCTCCCCCACCACCGGCCCGCCCGCGCCGTAAGCCACGACCGAGGGAATCATCGCCCGGCCTTTTAGATCGCGCAGCGCATGCGGATCGTTGTCGCGCGACACGGCCACCACCGAATTGGTGGTGCCCAGATCGATGCCGACGGCGATGCCGCGCTCCTGCTCATGCGGCAGCGGCGTTTCGCCGGGCTCGTGAATATCGAGCAGCACTACTTCGCCTCCGCTCGGGCGCGCTTGGCCCGCGCTTCGTCACGGAACTTGGCCAGGTAACGCAGCTTTAAGGTCAGCTTGCGCGCCTCTTCCAACTCGTAGGCACTAAAAGCGGCGGATAACGCTACCAGCGCCGCATCGTAATCGCGCTCGGCGCGTTGCATGACCTTATCGATGTCGCCGGCGCTTTTGGCTTCTTCCAAGGCTTCACGGTCTTCCAGCGCCGCCATCAGCAATTCCGGATCGCTGACCGTTTTGTCGTCGCCGGGCAACGGCGTGTTCCTGAGCTGCAACAGATAAGCCGCCCGCGCCAACGGATCGCGCAAGGTTTTCCAGGCGTCGTTCACCGCCACGGCCTGAGCCTGGGATAGCGCCTTTTCCTTGGATGATTTGGTAGCAAAGCGATCAGGATGCACGTTGCGCTGAAAGCCGAAATAGGCGCGCTCTAGCGCCATCTTATCGAGATCGAAGGTGCGGGCGAGATTAAGCCGGCTGAAATGATCGGCGGTTCCCGGCGGCTGGATCACGCCGCAGGTATGGCAAAACAGCGCCCGGTCGGTGACGGGGCCTTTGCACGACCAGCACGCGCCAATTTGGTCCGATGGCGTGCCGGCTGCCTGATCGGCTTGCTCTGTCATGCTGGGAAAATTCCGTCGCGTTCCCGCGTCGTTAGACGTGGAACGACTCGCCGCAACCGCAGCGGCCTTTTTCGTTGGGATTGCGGAACACGAAACCCGATTTGAGTTGCTCGACCGTGTAATCCATCTCGGTGCCGATCAGGAACAACGACGCCTTGGGATCGACCAGCAAAGTCACGCCATGCGACTCCACCACCTCGTCGCCCGGCGTTTTCTGATCAGCGTATTCCAACGTGTACGACAGGCCCGAGCAGCCCTTGGTGCGCACGCCAATGCGAATGCCCAATGGCGGCTTCTCGCGTTTGGCCACCAATTCGCGCACGCGCTCGGCGGCCGCCTCAGTGACGGTCATGATCTGCGGCCGAGGCCGGGCGACACGCGCCGGACGGGCCGGCACTGGAGTTTCTACAGCGGTCATTGTCTTGTTACCTAACGCTTAACTTCGGTCGCTGCGCTTACTGCGCTGCGAAATTGTGCTTGTCCTCGTCCTTCGTGGCACCGGTCTTGGCGCGATAATCGGCAATCGCCGCCTTGATCGCGTCTTCCGCCAGCACCGAGCAGTGGATCTTCACCGGCGGCAGCGCCAAATGCTTGGCGATCTCGGTGTTGCGGATGGTGCCTGCCTCATCGAGTGTCTTGCCCTTGACCCATTCGGTCACCAGTAAACTCGAGGCGATCGCCGAGCCGCAGCCGAAGGTCTTGAACTTGGCGTCCTCGATGATGCCTTCGGGACTGACCCTGATCTGCAGCTTCATCACATCGCCGCAGGCCGGCGCGCCGACCAGGCCGGTGCCGACATCGGTCGAATTCTTGTCGAGCGTGCCGACGTTGCGCGGATTCTCATAGTGATCGATGACTTTTTCGTTGTAGGCCATGACGACTTCTCCCTTAACCCAGTTAGTGCGCTGCCCCTAGTGGGCAGCCCAAGTCACAGACTTGAGATCGACGCCTTCCTGGAACATTTCCCAAAGCGGGCTCATTTCGCGCAGCTTGCTGACTTCGCGGACGATCTCATCGACCGCCATATCCACTTCTTCCTCGGTGGTGAACCGGCCGAAGCCGATGCGAAGCGAGGTATGCGCCATTTCTTCGTTCACGCCCAGCGCGCGCAGCACGTAAGACGGCTCAAGCGATGCCGAGGTGCAGGCCGAACCGGACGACACCGACAGGCCCTTGATGCCCATCATCAGCGACTCGCCTTCGACATAGGCAAAGCTGATATTGAGATTGCCCGGAATGCGTTGCTCCAAATCGCCGTTCAAATAAATCTCCGGCAACCGCGCCTTGACCGCGTTGTAGAAACGATCGCGCAAGTGGCGCAGGCGTTCGGCCTCGGCCGGCATTTCCTTCTCAGCGATGGCGCAAGCCTCGCCCAGGCCGACGCAGAGCGGCGTCGGCAAAGTGCCCGAGCGCATGCCACGCTCCTGCGCGCCGCCATTGATCTGCGCCACCAGACGTACCCGCGGCCGACGCCGCACATACAGCGCGCCGATGCCCTTGGGTCCGTAAATCTTGTGACCCGAGATGCTCATCAGATCGATCTTCATGTCTTCGACATCGATCTTGATCTTGCCCACGGCTTGCGCGGCATCGGTGTGGAAGAACGCGCCCTTCTCGCGGCAGATCGCGCCGATTTCTTTCAGGGGTTGGA
This sequence comes from Reyranellales bacterium, assembly GCA_038260375.1. Lineage (GTDB taxonomy): Bacteria > Pseudomonadota > Alphaproteobacteria > Reyranellales > JAQSWP01 > JBBSNV01. The sequence continues at coordinate 3,821 of JBBSNV010000024.1, read as the reverse complement.
TCACGCCGATCTCATTGTTCACCGCCATGATCGAAACCAGGCAGGTCTTGTCGGTCACGGTGGCGCGCAACAGCTCGAGGTCGATCAAACCGTTCTGCTGCACCGGCAGATAAGTGACCTTGAAGCCCTTCTGCTCAAGATGGCGGCAGGTATCGAGCACGCATTTATGCTCGGTCACGGTGGTGACGATATGGTTCTTCTTCGTGCCATAGAATTCGGCCACGCCTTTGATCGCCAGGTTGTTCGATTCCGTCGCGCCGGACGTGAAGATCACTTCTTTCTCGTCGGCGCCGATCAACGAGCCAATCTGGGCGCGGGCTTTCTCGACGCCCTCTTCGGCTTCCCAGCCATAAGCGTGACTGCGCGAATGCGGATTGCCGAACTTCTCGGTGAAGTACGGCATCATCGCTTCCAGCACCCGCGGATCCATCGGCGTGGTCGCCTGGTAATCCAGATAGATCGGATGGCTGTTGCGCTTCAATTGACCGACTACGCCCATAACTTCTTCCTCTTGTTAAGCCGCCGTACCGGAAACCGGACGACGTTGCCCGGCGCGCGCCCACAAGGCGCCCCAGCCGGCTATCAATCTCTCGACATCGCCCTCGTCGCTATCCCAGCCGAAGCTGATGCGAATGGCGTTGGCGGCTTGCAGCGCATCGACCCCCATGGCCTGCAGCACCGCCGATGGTCGTAACTTGCCCGACGAGCACGCCGCACCGGTGCTGACCGCCACACCGGCCAGATCGAGCGCCACAATTTGCGTCTCGGCCTTCACACCCGGCATGTCGATGCACAGCGTGTTGGGCAGTCGCGTGGCGCCGTCGCCAAACACCTTGGCTTGGGGCGCCAAATTCTTAACCCGGCGCGCCGCCAAATCGCGCAAAACGGCGATCAAATTGGCCCTTGATAGATGGTTATCGACATGCTTTGCGGCAACGCCGAAACCCACTATTCCTCCGGTATTTTCAGTGCCGGCGCGGCGGGAACCTTCCTGGCCGCCGCCCAGCATTTGCGCCGTCAACGACGCGCCCGCAGCGACGACCAAAGCGCCCACGCCTTGAGGGCCGCCAATCTTGTGCGCCGACAGGCTGAGGTAATCGACATCCAGCGCTGCAAAATCGACCGCAATCTTGCCCAAGGCTTGGACCGCATCGCACAGCACCAGCGCGCCGTGTTGGCGTGCCACGCGCACAATCTGCCCCAACGGTTGAATAACGCCGGTCTCGTTATTGGCCAGCATCACAGCCACGAGCGCTGGCTCGCTGCTAGCGCTTAGAATTTCATCCAACGCGGCGACATCGACCACGCCATGGCGATCGACTGGAATGCGCGCAGTACCGTCGCCGGCATTGCGCAACACCGAATCATGTTCGATCGCCGAAACGATCAAGCGTTTGCGCCCCGAGCCCTTCAGCGCCAGCGCATTGGCTTCGGTGCCGCCCGAGGTGAACACGATCTGCGCCGGCTGCGCGTTGATCGCGCGAGCGACGCTGGCGCGTGCTTCCTCGATACGCTGCCGCGCGGCGCGACCAAAGCGATGCACCGAAGAGGCATTGCCCGCCGCGCGCAGGCATTCCGTCACGGCGTCGACCACCGCCGGCAAGACAGGCGCCGTGGCGTTGTAGTCGAGGTAACTGGCGACGGACATGATCTGGCTGCCGCTATTCGGCCGCCGCGATGGCGGGCTCGATGCTCTTGGGCTGGGCCGCCGGATCGGCTGCGATGGCCGGCGCCATAATACGCGCCGTGCCCAACACGCGCTTCTCAATCACGTCGAGCAGGCTGACGCCGCTCAAGAACAGATGGATCTGGTTGCCCAACTCGGCCCACAGATCATGTGTCAGGCAGCGCGAGCGGTCGGACTGACAGCCGATCGACGAGCCCGCCTTACATCGCGTCGCCTGGATCGGCTCGTCCACCGCCAGGATGATGTCGGAGATGCGCGTATCGTCCATCGCGCGCGACAGCAGATAGCCGCCGCCTGGACCGCGCACGCTCTTGACCAGCCCGCCGCGACGCAGCCGGCCGAACAATTGCTCCAAGTAGGACAGCGAGATTTCCTGCCGCGTGGCGATCTCGCCCAGCGCAACCGGTTTGCCGGCGCTATGGCGCGCCAAATCGACCATCGCCATGACGGCGTAGCGGCCTTTGGTGCTGAGTTTCACGTTCGTGCTCCTTCAGTCTTCGGATCGCTCCAGCTGAGATAACTGGGCGCTCCGATTTTTCAGACGGACCGCATATGCGGCCCGCGCAATTTCAACCGCCGCTTTCGTTGGCGGCTTTAAACGACTCGATCGTAACTCGGGCCGGCTGCACGTCGGTGCGCAGCCCATCGACCTCGTTCTCCAACTCGCCCACCCGCGCCTGCAGCGCATGTACGGTGCGGACCAGATCGTCGACCGCGCGCTGCATCGGGTCGGGCATCTCGGGGCACGGCGTACCGTAAGCGATGAACGCCTGCACTTCGGACGAGCCACCGACCACGCGGGCGGGAACACCCACCACCGTGGCGTTGGCCGGAACGTCCTGCACCACCACCGAGTTGGCCCCGACGCGAGCGCCGGCACGAACCGTGATTGGTCCCAAAATCTGCGCGCCCGAGCCCACGATCACGTTGTCCTGCAAAGTGGGATGGCGCTTGACGTTCACCTGCGCCCGCGAATCGACTGCCGGTGCGGTGCCGCCCAAGGTCACGTCGTGATAGAGTGTGACGTTGTCGCCAATCTCCGCCGTCTCGCCGATCACCACACCCATGCCGTGATCAGCGAAGAACCGACTGCCGATCTTGGCGGCCGGGTGAATTTCAATGCCGGTCCAGAACCGGCCCCATTGCGAAACAAAGCGCCCCAGGAAGCGGAAATTATGCTTCCAGAAGAATTGCGCCAGGCGATGGAATCTCATGGCCTGGAACGAAGGGTATGAGAACACCACGTCCCAGCGCGACCGCGCTGCGGGGTCGCGCTCGATGATCCCGTCGATTTCCTCGATAATGTTCTTGAAAATCATGCGATTGCCGCCGATATTGCGACCTCGGGCGTAGACGGGGCCACGAGGTTCGGTTTGGTCCGCTCCCGTCGCTGCTATATATTTTACCCGAGTAATTTAGTCAAGTATCAGGGTAAAGGAATAATGGCTGTTTGGGAGGAATTCCCGACCTTGGGGATTGGTCAATTAGGCGGATTGCGATCCAGGCGTGGTGCCCGGCCGACTCCGGGTTTGGAACAGAATGCCTGACATACTTTTCAATGGCCCGGATGGGCGGCTGGAAGGGCGCTATCACCATAGCAAGCAGCCCAACGCCCCCGTTGCGCTCATGCTCCACCCCCATCCGCAAGCCGGCGGGAACATGCACAACAAAGTTGTGTTCACGATGTTCCATGTCTTTGTGAACAAAGGCTTTTCGGTCCTGCGTTTCAACTTCCGCGGCGTCGGCCGCAGCCATGGCGTGTTCGATCACGGCCAGGGTGAGTTGAGCGATGCGGCAGCAGCCTTAGACTGGGCGCAGGCCGCCAATCCTGACGCGAGCGCCTGCTGGGTTGCCGGTTTCTCGTTCGGCGCCTGGATCGGCATGCAGCTTTTGATGCGCCGACCGGAGATCGATGGCTTCATCTCAGTGTCGCCGCCGGCCAACATGTACGATTTCGGCTTCCTCGCGCCCTGCCCGTCATCGGGCTTGATCGTGCACGGCGAGAAGGACGACGTGGTGCCCTCGGCCGAGGTGCAGAAGCTGGCTACCAAACTGGCGCATCAGCGCGATATCGTCATTGATTTCAAAGTGGTAAAGGGCGCCAACCACTTCTTCCATAACAGCTTGGATAAGC